>JBILUM010000572.1:0-2736 GCA_044370995.1 Ilumatobacteraceae bacterium
CTTCGCCCCGAAGGAGCTGAACATGTGCACGAACTCCACACCGGTGACGCCGGACCCGACGATGGTGACGCTCTCGGGGAACACCTTCGGCGGGTAGCAGTCGCGGGTGACGAGCACCCGCTCACCGTCAGGCTGGCACCAGTCGGGGACGCGCGGTCGGGTGCCGGTGGCGATCAGGACGGCATCCGCGTACACCGTGCGCGTGGCTGGCTGACCGTCCGCGTCGACGGTGGAGATCTCGATGTCGTGGGGCGACAGGAACCGGGCCGAGCCGTGCACGAGCTCGACGCCTTGGCTCGACAACAGGTTGGTGGTGCTGCGCTGCAGCCGCATCTTGATGCTCTCGATGCGCTCGGTGAGTGCTTCGACGTCGACCTCGGCCGTCTGCTCCTCGAGGCCCATGCCCTCGAGGCGACGGATGAACGCCATCGCACCGCCGGTCGCGATCATCGTCTTGCTCGGAATGCAGTCCCACAGGTGCGCCGCACCGCCGATGACGTCGCGCTCGATGAGCGTGACCTCCGCGCCGAGGCGCGCCGCATAGGTCGCCGCGGTGTTGCCCGCAGGGCCGCCACCGATGATCACGAATCGAGTCGCCACAGCGCAGAGGCTAACGGTCGGTCAGTCGTGGTCGCCGTGACCCACGGTGCCGAACTCGGCGAACATGACGTCGCGCTCGGTGCGGGCGGACGGGCCGGTGCCGCCGACGGCGATCTCGATGCCGCCGCTCGGCACGTTCGGGCAGAACCTCGACGGGTACTGGTAGGTGTTCCGCGGCTCGCCGACCCACTCGAAGTGCATGCCGTCGGGCACCAGGAAGTTGCCACCCCACGCGAAGTTGTGCTTGCGGAAGATCCGCACGACACGGCAGTCCATCCGAGGCGTGTTGCCCTGCGCGTTGGTGACCGTGTTCATGTCGATCGCCATCGCCCAGGCATGGCGGCTCACCGCACCGAAGCTGGCCGACACCCTGGCGAAGCGGGGGTTGAAGCACCCGCCGTAGGTGTTGGTGTTCGTCAGGTCGATCGCCCACCCGAGGTCGTTCGCGGCGATCTCGTCGAGCGCGGCCTGCAGGTCGCCGATGATCGCCCGATGGCAGCTCGCCCGGATACCGACCGACCCGAAGTTCACCCGCTGCACGTTGGTGGCGACCCAGTCGGGGTCGAGGCTCAGATTGCCGTCGCCGTTGATGCGGTAGTCGAACTCGCCGAGCAGCACCTTGGTTCGCGTGGAGCTGATGACGCTGTCGGGGTTGAACGGGTTCCAGCTCTTGTTGATCCGCACGCCCTGGCCGTCGATCAACCCGTTGGCCGCCAGCGCCGCGTCGAGCGCGTCGCGGGAGAACTGCCCGAACATCACCACGCGGCTGACGACGTCGGCACCGAGCGCGTCGGCCTGGTCGGTCGACATCACCAGCTCGGCACCACCCACCTCGGCGTCGGGTGCGATGTAGCCGAGCACGAATCGGCGGGCGTCGCCGTCGGCGGCGATCAGGTCGAGCGTGTCGCCCACCTGGGCGCCGCGCAGCCCGGCCGACGTCTGGTTGAGCACCATCTCGCCACGTGCGACGGCGGCGGCGACCGGTGCGGTCATGATCCGCCCGATGGCCTCCACCGGCAGTGCGGTGGCGCTCATCGGGAACTGCCAGACGCCGCCGCTGCCCTCGCCCGCGATCTGCACCGGGGCGTCGTTGCGGCGCACCGCCCAGAGGCCCACGTTGAACGATCGTCCGTGCACGCTCGGCGCGTTGACGGCGACCGCCACCCGTTCGGCCGCGGCGATGACGGCAACGGTCATCGGCCCGCGTTCGTTGATCGACACGACGTCGACGGCGGGCGTGATGCGCACGGCGGGTGAGGCCCCTGCGGCCGGCTGCGACACCGCTTCGATGCGCGACGGCGCTGCACCGGTGCTCTGCACCGGGATCGCGGCGACGGCCAGGGCAGCGACCAGGGCTCCGCCGATCAGGATCCGCCGATCGATCTTCACGCAAGGTGACGGTATCACCACCGAAATCGTCCGACTCGGCAGCTCCCCGACCAGATACCGTCTGACGACTGTGAGTGACGCTCCTGACCAGCCCGTCGAGACCCCTGCGGACGCCGTGACGCACATCGACCTGCCCGCCGAGACGGCCCGCCGCCTGGCCAAGGTCGACCGGATGCGCGACCAGGGCGTCGAGCCGTACCCCTACCGCTTCGACCGCAGCCACACCCTTGCCGAGATCCGCGCCGCCCACGGCGAGCTCGAGCCCGGCACCGAGACCGAGGTCCGTGTGCAGGTGGCCGGCCGTGTCCTGCTCCTGCGCGAGCAGGGCAAGCTCGTGTTCGCCACCATGCGCGACCGCTCCGGCGAGATCCAGCTGTTCGTCTCCAAGGCCGTCGTCGGTGACGAGACCTTCGCTGCGGTCGGCCAGCTCGACCTCGGCGACTGGGTGGGCGTCGACGGCACGGTGATGACCACCCGCAAGGGCGAGCTCAGCGTGAAGGTCGAGTCGATCCAGCTGCTGTCGAAGGCCGTGCGGCCGATGCCCGACAAGTGGCACGGCCTCACCGACGTCGACACCCGGTTCCGCCAGCGCTACGCCGATCTCATCGTCAACGAGGAGGCCCGCCGCAACTTCGAGATCCGCCACGCGATGATCGCCAGCTTCCGGCGCACCCTCCACGGCCGCGGCTTCATCGAGGTCGAGACGCCGGTGCTCCATCTCGAGGCCGGCGGCGCCCACGCCCGACC
>JBILUM010000262.1:0-4763 GCA_044370995.1 Ilumatobacteraceae bacterium
GGTGGGCCAGAACCTCGGCAGCACGAACATCGCCACGAGGACGGCGACCATGACCGGCAGCGTCCACCGCGGCCAGCCGGCGCCGAACGACGGCTTGCCGCCGTTGCCTCCGGCGCCACCGCTGCCACCGCGCTCGGGTGGTTGCTGGCCGGGCTGCTGGCGGCCGCCGGGGCTGCGACCGGGAGGAGGCGGCGGAGGCGGCGGGGGCAGGTTGCTCATGGATGTATGTTACGGGCATCGGTGCGCCATGAAACGGTCGCGCCCTCGGTCGGGGCCTGTTCGACCTTGTGGCATCCACCACTCATCCGGGCACCATCGGTACCGTATTCTCGATGTCCCGACAGTGCTCCCGCACCGGTTGTGCCGCGCCGGCCGACGCCACGTTGACCTATCAGTACGGTCGTTCCCTCGTGTGGCTCGACGAGCTCGCACCCGAACGGGACCCGCACAGCTACGACCTGTGCCTCCGACACGCCGAACGGCTGTCGGTGCCGAACGGTTGGCGGCTCGAGGATCGGCGTGACGCTCGGCGGCTCGTCGGCTCGGGTGTCGGCTCGGGTGTCGGCTCGGGTGTCGGCTCGGGTGTCGGCTCGGGTGTCGGCTCCGGTGCCGGCCCGTCCGCCGGGGCACATCGACTCGCCGGCTGACCGGCACCTCACGCTCCTGGGTCGTTACCCTGTGGGGCCATGTCGCCGTCGCCGGGCACGCCCGTCACTCCCGTGCGCCTCGGCGAGGGGCAGAGCCGCATCACCGTCGGCGTCGCCGCCGGGACGTGGGCGGCCTGCTGGTTCGCCGGCAACCTGGTCGGGAGCGCGGTGCTCGCTGCGAGCGGGCGTGATGCCCGGGCGGCCGACACCCCCATCTGGCTGACGGTCCTCGGTGCCCTCGGCCTGTGGATCCCCACGCTGATCGGCCTGCAGTACACGAGCCAGCGGTACGGCCTGCGCAGCCCGGCTCGCGACTACGGCCTGTCGTTCCTACCGATCGACCTCGTCGGCATCCCGATCGGCGTGCTCACCCAGCTCGTGCTCGTCCGTCTCCTGTATTGGCCGCTCGAGGAGATCTGGCCGGAGACGTTCTCGAGCCCGAAGGTCGAGGAGTCCGCCCGCACGCTGTACGAGAGTGCCGACGGCATCTGGCTGGTGGGTCTCGTCCTGCTGGTCGTGGTGGGGGCGCCGTTCGTCGAGGAGTTGCTGTACCGCGGCCTGTTGCAGGGGGCGTTCCGGCGGCGTGTGAACGACGGTGTGGCGCTGATGGTGGTGGCGTTGTGGTTCGCACTCATCCATTTCCGACCCGTCGAGTACCCGGGGCTGCTGGTCGTCGGTCTGGTGCTCGGCGCGTGTGCGCTGGTCACCGATCGGATCGGGATGAGCATCGTCGCCCACTGCGCGTTCAACGCCACCGGCCTGATCTGGGTCGCGACCCGGTGACGCCCCGGCGCACGCGGCCCCTGCGAGACTGTGGGCGATGGTGGACGAACTGACTCCGCGCGCCCCCGACGAGGGACCGGACCCTTCCGAGCCCGGTCCGGTGGTGCTGCTCGACCAGCGCCTCGGGGCTGACCTCGGGGCGAACGACCGGGACCCCGGCGAGGCGGTCGCCTCGCCGCCGTCGCTGCCGTTGCGCATGTGGCGTCGCGCCGTGCGGCGACCGCAGGAGTGGATCGATCGGCCGTGGCCGACCGAGCGCATCGTGCGTTTCGTGATCACCCTGTTCCTGTTGGGCGGATCGACGCTCGCGGCACTGCAGGTCGTGCATCCCGACCTCGTGTTCCGCAACAACACGCCCACCGGTGGCGACATGGGCGCCCACGTGATGGGTCCGGCGTTCCTGCGCGATCACCTGCTGCCCAACCTGCAGCTGAGCGGCTGGAGCAACTACTGGTACGCCGGTCTGCCGATGTACCGCTTCTACATGGTCACCCCGGCGATCGCGATCGTGTTGTTGAACGTGGTGCTGCCGTACGGCATCGCGTTCAAGATCGTCGCCGTCTCCGGCATCGTCACCCTGCCGCTGTGCTGTTGGGCCTTCGGCCGTCTCGCCCGGTTCCGCTACCCGCTGCCCGAACTGTTCGCGCTCGGTGGCCTGCTGTTCCTGTTCGACGAGAGTTTCTCGATCTACGGCGGCAACGTGAAGAGCACGATGGCGGGCGAGTTCTCGTTCTCCATCGCGCTGTCGCTCGGCATGCTCGGCCTCGGCCTGCTCGCCAACGGGCTCGAGACCGGCAAGCACCGCTCGAAGGCGGCGATCGTGCTCGCCCTGGCCTGTCTGTCGCACGGCATCGTGCTGATCTTCGTCGCGCTCGGCGCGCTCTTGCTCTGGTTCGTGTGGATGGACCGCAAGCGGTTCGTCTACGGGTTCACGACCGGGCTGACGGCGTTCCTGCTCGCCGCGTTCTGGGTGGTGCCGTTCCTGTTCAACCACGCGTTCATGACGGACATGAAGTACGGCTTCCGGCCGTCGGGCGCGAGCGATTCGTTCTGGGACATGTTCTTCCCGCTCACCACGTTCTTCGACGTGTTCATCACGACCTTCGCGGTGATCGGTTTCGTCGCGAGCGTCGCCCGTCGGCACCTGAACGGCGCGTGGATGGGGATCACCTCGCTCGCGTTGGTGGCCGGGGTCTATGTCACCAGGGACAGCCTGCCGATCATCGGCCTCCTCTGGAACCCCCGCCTGCTGCCGTTCGTGTACATCATGCGGTACCTGCTGATGATGGTGGGCATCGTCGAGTTGGCGGCTGCGGTCGCCCGCGGTGCCAAGGGTGTGCGCGAGCTGCCCGAGGGCACGTGGACCAAGGTCGGCACGTCCGTGGCCGTCGTGGTCGGTGTCGGGGTGCTCTGCATCCAGCTGATGTTCTTCCGCGTGATGCCGGGTGCGAAGTTCACGACCCACAACGGTGAGTCCGTCTACTCGTGGGGCCCCATCTCGCTCACCGCGACGTCGACCGACGCCTTGAGCGACGCGTGGTCGCGCTACAACTTCACCGGCTACGAGGACAAGCCCGCCTACGGTGAGTACAAGGGTCTCGTCGACACGATGGCCGGCCTCGGCGCAGATCCCGCGAACGGGTGCGGCCGGGCGCTGTGGGAGAACAACAGCGAGAACGGCAAGTACGGCACGACGATGGCCCTGATGCTGCTGCCGCACTGGACCGACGGCTGCATCGCGAGCATGGAAGGCCTGTTCTTCGAGGCGTCGGGCACCACGCCGTACCACTTCGTCACCGCTGCGGCGATGAGCGAGAGCAGCTCCAACCCGGTGCGTCAGCTCCGTTACGACAACAACAACGGGGCACTCGGCGTCCCGTACCTGCAGGCGCTCGGCGTGAGGTACGTGATGGTGTTCACCGAGGCGGCCAAGAAGCAGGCCGACCTCCAGCCCGAGCTCACCCTCGTGCGCCAGAGTGGGCCGTGGAACGTCTACGCGGTGGCCGACAGCGACCTGGTCGTGCCACTCGAGGTGCAGCCGGTGGTGGTCGCGGGGCGCGACGGCGACCCGCGCGAGCGCAACCTCGAACTCGGCATGAGCTGGTTCCAGCACCAGGACGAGTGGGCGGCACTGCCCGCGGACGACGGTCCCGACGGATGGCAGCGCATCGAGGTCGCCCCCGATCTGGCGCGACGTCAGGACGACCGGGTCGACATCGTCCTGCCCACCACCGAGATCGCTCCGGTCGCGCTCCCGGCGGTCACCGTCAGCGATGTCCAGTTGGGCGATCAGGATCTGCGCTTCTCGGTCGATCAGATCGGGGTGCCCGTCCTGGTGCGCATGAGCTACTTCCCGAACTGGGAGGTGTCGGGCGCCGAAGGGCCCTACCGCGTGGCGCCCAACATGATGGTGGTGATCCCCACCGCGAACGACGTGCATCTCACCTACGGGCGGTCGTCGCTCGACGTCTTCGCGTACCTGCTGACCGGTCTCGGCATCCTGCTGCTGTTCGTCTGGCGTCGGATCGGCGACGTGGCCTACCCGTCGCCGCGGCCGCGTTCGGGGCTTGCCGGGTGGCTGTCCGAGCGGGACCAGGTCGACGACGGGTTCGACGACGCGGGCGATCCGGCCGTCGCCGGTGGTGCCGGTGGTGCCGGTGGCGCTGCGAGGGAGCAGTTGTCCGACTGGGAGCAGGCCGCAGCCGACCCGACCGCGCCGATGCCCGCGTCCGATCTGGATCTCGAGCTCGACCGCGCCCTCGACCGGCCGCTCGACGACGGGTTGCCGTCGGCACCCGCCTGGGCGCCCGGGGACGACCCCGGCGACCGCCCGGATAGGTTGTGACACGCATGTCCACCCCTTCCCAGCACCGGTCCACCCCCGATGCGCCGTTCGATCTGTCGACCATCGTGAAGGCGTACGACGTGCGCGGCACGGTGCCCGACCAGATGAACGGGGCTGTCGCCCATGCGCTCGGCGTCGCGTTCGCCCGCTTCGCCGGTGCTCACACGATCCTCGTCGGTCGTGACATGCGTCCGTCGGGCGAGGAACTGGTCGACGAGTTCTCCCGGGGCGTGATGGAGCAGGGTGCCGACGTGATCGACCTCGGTCTCGCGTCGACCGATCTCGTGTATTACGCCGCCGGCAGGCTCGATGCGCCCGGGGCGATCTTCACCGCGTCGCACAACCCGGCTCAGTACAACGGCGTGAAGTTCTGCCTCGCCGGCGCGCGTCCGGTCGGTGTCGACACCGGGTTGGTGCAGGTGCGCGACGTGGCCCAGCAGGTGCTCGCCGGCGCTGGTCCCGCGCACGCGGCATCGGCGGGCTCGCGG
>JBILUM010000263.1:0-4749 GCA_044370995.1 Ilumatobacteraceae bacterium
CCAGCCGCGCAGGTCGATCGGCCAACGATCGATCACCTCGTCACCGCGGACGAGCCACGCGTCCTCGTGCATCGCCATGGTGGGGTCGATGTGGGCCGGCACGACGCTGATCCGGTCGCCGACCGCGGCCTGCGACGCAGGCGCGACCGTGAGCTGTACATCGCACAGGAACCAGACCGCGCCGGCCGACGTGGTGGGGTTGCCGTGGTCCATCCCCATCGCCTTCAGTCCGACGTCGGCCACCGCATGGCGTCGGCCCACCGAGATGACGGTGCCGATGACGTGGCACGCCTGCCCGAAGGGGTGGCCGTGTGCGCCGTAGTGGCTGTCCATCAACGCGTAGCTGCCCGCCTGCACCTCGGTGACGCCGGGCCGCAGGCGGTGCAGGTGGTGGGTGCCCGTGCCGCCGGAGCTCACCACGTCGCCCCCGACGGCGGCATGGGCGACGAGCAGCCGGTCGATCGCCTCGTCGACCCGCCGCCGGTGGCCGTCGGGATCGTCGCCGTCGGCAGGGACCATGAGGTGGCCCTCGTATCCCATGACGCCGCGGACCTCGAGCCCTCGGGCGCGGGCGAGGTCGGCCAACCGGCCGGCGTCGTCGACCGCACAGCCGCAGCGGGGCAGACCGATGTCGACGTCGACGAGTACCGATGAGAGGCCAGCGTCGGCTGCTGCGGCGACCGTCTCGGCCGAGTCGACCGCCACCGTGACAACGGCTCCCGTCTCGCGTGCAGCAGTCGCGATCGCGGCGAGTCGGCGCGGGTCGACCACCTCGTTGGCGAGCAGCAGATCGGTGCCCAGGCCTGCCCGCGCCATCCCGACCACCTCACGGGGCGTCGCACAGGTGAACGCGGTGTGCCCGTGAGCGGCCTGCCGTCGGGCGAGCGATGTGCACTTGTGCGCCTTGACGTGCGGACGGAGCGCGGTGCCCGGGTGGACCGCTGCCATCGTGCGGAGGTTGGCGTCGAGCACGTCGACGTCGATCACCAGCGCCGGGGTCGGCAGGTCGCCGAGGTGGCGGGGACGAGCTGATCCGTCGGTGCTGGGCATCACGGCGACGTTAGCCAGCGACACCGGCGGCCGCTCCAGTGCTCGAGCAGTGCTCGATCCCGCGAACGGGGGTGCCGATGACGAAGGTCCTGGCACGGCGACGGCGGGCGAGGGGCGTGCTCGTCGGGCGCCGGCCGCCCCACCAGGGGTCGCTGGTGCCTGCGCACGCGCCTACAGTCACGCCCGATGACGCACGACTCGTCCGCTGACCCGCTCGACCCGTCGACCGACACCAGTCGGAAGGATCCGGTGGCCGTGTCCCGGCACCTGCTCACCACGGTGGCGGCGCTCGCCGTGGTCGGCACGATCCTCGCCCTCCTCCTCGTGCAGCGACTCGGCACCACCTACCGCGACGGCCTCGACATCACCGCCGACGGCGCCCGGGTGGCAGCGCTCGGGGCGACGTCGGCCGAGGACCTCGCGACCGACCTGCTCGCACTCGTCGAGTCGACGAGCACCTCGATCGACGAGGCGCGGGACTTCGTCCTCGTCGCATCGGAGGTGACGTCCGACCTCGGCACCGCCCTCGGCACGAACGTCGCCGACGGGGTCGCCGGCACCTCGAGCATCGCCGACAGCATGGCCGGGTTCATCGAGGCCGTCGAGCGGTTCATCCCCGGCAACCGTGATTCGCTCGCGGAGGACCTGCGCCAGCTGTCCGACGGGCTCGAGCCGGTTCCCGATCAGCTGCGGTCGCTCGCGGCCCAACTGGAGGACAGCTCGGTCGAGCTCGAGGCCGCTGCCGCCTCGCTCGCGGAGATCACCGACACCCTCGAGTCGCTGGGGGCGAGCATCCGCGAGGCGCAGGTGGCCCTCGCCGAGGTCGAGACCCTGTCGGAGGACGTGGCGGTCCGGGCCACTGCGGCCCTCGACCGATCGAGCACCGATCTGTGGCTGGTGCGCTTGCTGGTGCTGGTGCTCGGACTGGGCGTGGCCGGCGCGGCGATCGCGGGCAGCCGTGCGGTCGGCTTGTTGGCGGCCGGGGGGACACCCGGTGCGGGCGGTGGGACTCGAACCCACACTCCTTCCGGAACAGGAACCTAAATCCTGCGCGTCTGCCAGTTCCGCCACGCCCGCGTCGGCGACGACGTTATCCGCGGCGACGCACGGCGACCACGGCGGTATCGGCCCCGACACGAGCGCCGACGGTGACGGAACGGTTCGGCACCAGGCGCCGGCGACGGGACCGTCCGACCACGTCGCCATCGCCGTCGACCAGTTCGAGCGTGCCCGTACCGAACGACGTGGCGCGGACCGTGACACCTCGCGACGTGTGCGCCGCCCAGGCGACGGTGCCGTCGGGATCGTCGATCACGATCGGTGAGGGTCCCTGGGGCCAGCGGCGCTCGGTGAGCCATGCCACGACCGACACGGCGGCACGGCGGCCGTCGAGCGCGCAGACGTCGGCCGTCTCAGCGGGGTGGACCAGGTTGCCGATCGCGAACAGTCCCGTGATCGAGGTGTGGAAGCCCGAGGTGGTGGCGGGCGCCTTCGACACCGGCACCATCGTCGCGCCGGCGCGGCGGACCAGTTCGTGTACGGGCACCCAGTCGCCGGTGAACACCACGGTGTCGCACGCGAGTTCCGTGCCGTCGTCGAGCCGCACGGCCCGTACCCGCGGCCGCCCGACGATCTCGACGATCGTGCGACCCGTGTGGACGGGCACGCGCCGCAGGCCGGCGGTGAGCCAGCGCAGCGGTGCGTAGGTCTGGTGCCGGGGGAGTGGGGTCACCATCGCGACCGTGCGGCACCCGCCGTGGCGCAACGACCAGATCGCTGAGAAGCTCACGTGCTCGGCGCCGACGATCACGGCGCGTGTCCCGACGTCGCGATGGTGCAGGGCCGTGAGTTGCTGCACCGCACCCGTCGTGAACACGCCTCCCGGCCGGTCACCCGGCACGAGCCGCGCCGAGCGCGGCCGCTCGCGGACACCGGTCGCGAGCACGACGGCGTCGGCGTCGAGGCGGGTGCCGTCGGCGAGGGTGACGTGATCACCGCCGACCTCGACCACCGTCGCTCCGCAGCGCACGTCGGCGCCCGACGCGACCGCCGCGGCGGTGAGGCGAGCGGCGTACGCAGGGCCGCGCAGCACCCGGTGCAGGTCGCGCACGCCGTAGCCCAGGTGGTCGGTGTGGCGGGGGATCCCGCCGGACGTCTGCTCTCGCTCGAGCACCGTCACGACCCCCACGCCCGCATGCCGCAACGCCGTCGCTGCCGCGAGGCCCGACGGTCCGGCGCCGACCACGACGACCCGCGCCTCGGGCAGCGCCGGAGGTGCGCCGCTCATCGGGCCGGGTCCCATCCGGTGAGCGAGGTGATCTCGGCCCAACAGGAGAAGCCCTGGCACCGGCCGGTCACGGCGCGGGTGCGGCGGCGGAGCCCGTCCAGGTCGGTGGCGGGCAGGGGTTCGGTGCACGCAGTGACGATCTCGGCCTCGGTGACGTGCTCGCAGTGGCACACGATGCGACCGCCGCGGCGGTACGGGCGGTCGTCGCGTTCGCCGAGCGGTGTGCGGCGCACCGACACCACATCGGCGCTCGGCTCGAGTTCGAGTCCTGCGCCGGAGAGCAGCGACAGCGCCTCCTCGGCGAGCGCCATCGACGCCGTCAGACCCGTGGACCGGATGCCGCCGAGGACCACGTAGCGGAGGTCGGCGTGCGCGTGCAGCTGGTAGTCGCTGTGCTCGGTCGCGGCGCGGAGGCCTGCGTACACCGCGGTGACCTCCTCGTCGAGCAGCGCCGGCAGGATGCGGCGACCCTTCTCGATCAGCGCAGCGAGCCCGGCAGCGGTCGAGCCGGTGGCCTCCCGGTCGTCGATGTCGTCGGCCGTCGGTCCGAGCATCACGTTCCCGAACACCGTCGGCGCGACGAGGACACCCTTGGTGTGCGACGTGGGCACCGGCAGGACGGTGCGCTGCAACAACGACCGGGCGAGCTCGTCGAACACGATCAGCTCGCCGCGGCGAGGGCGGATCGTGAAGCCGTCGAGCCCGAACGCCCGGTGCAACCGGTCACCCTGCAGCCCCGCCGCGTTCACCACGAAGCGGGCACGGCGGATGCGCCCGTCGGTGGCCCGCAGTTCGGTGATCTCCGGGCCGACGTCGACGCCCTCGACGTCGAACGAGGTCTCGATCGTCGCGCCGTTCGCGAGCGCGTCGTGGGCGAACGCGAGCGGTGTGGTCCACGGGTCGATGATGTGCTCGTCCGGCACGATCATGCCGCCGGTGACCCCTGGGCCGAGATGCGGTTCCAGCTCGCGTACCTCCGCCGCGTCGATCACCCTGGCGCGGGGGTAGCCGTTCGCCTCGGCCTTGTGTCGCAGGGCGGGGAGGGTCGCGGCCTGCTCGTCGTCCCACGCGACGAGCACGGCGCCGGTGTCCTCGATCGAGATGCCCGCAGTGGGGGCGTACGCCCGCAGCAGGTGCCAGCCGCGAGCGACGAGCCGCGACTCGACCGAGCCGGGCGTGGCGTCGAAGCCGGTGTGGAGGATCGCCGTGTTCGCCTTGCTCGTGCCCGCCCCGAGATCGTTGCGGGCCTCGAGCAGCAGCACCGACAGGCGGTGGTGCGACAGCGCCTGGGCAACGGCGCATCCGACGACGCCGCCACCGACCACGACGACGTCGTAGGTGGGACCGGCCGCAGTGACCATCAGAGCTCCATCGTCGCAGCGGCAGCGCGACGCCAGGTGTCGAGCCGTCCC
>JBILUM010000264.1:0-4717 GCA_044370995.1 Ilumatobacteraceae bacterium
AAGGACATGCTGATCTCCGGCGGGTTGAACGTGTATCCGGCCGAGATCGAGCGCCAGCTGTCGGGCATCGAGGGCGTCGTCGAGCTCGCAGTGATCGGCGTGCCCGACGAGCGATGGGGCGAGACGCCCGCGGTCATCGCCGTCACGGACGGTCGTCCGCTCGACGGCCGCGCCGTCCTCGACCGCTGCGAGGGCGTGCTCGCCGACTTCAAGCTCCCCCGCTACCTCGTGGTGCGCGACCAACCGCTGCCCCGCAACATGAGCAACAAGGTGCTGAAGGCCGAACTGCGCGCCGAGTACGCCGACCTGCCCACCACGTCGGAACCGATCCGGTGAGGCGGGCATGAAGGTCGGCCTGGCTCTCTACTGCAGCGACGAGACGATCCCGCCCGACGAGCTCGCCGTCGAGGTCGAGCAGCGCGGGTTCGAGTGCCTGCTGTTCCCCGACCACTCGCACATCCCCACCAGCCGCGTCACCCCGTGGCCCGGCAGCCGCGACGGCAGCGCACCGATCCCCGAGGTCTACAAACGGATGATCGACCCGTTCGTCGCGCTCGGCGCGGCGGCCGCGGTCACCACCACGCTGCGCATCGGCACGGGCGTCGCCCTTCCAGCGCAGCGCGACGTGCTGCAGCTCGCGAAGGAGGTCGCGACGGTCGACTGGCTGTCGAACGGCCGGATGATCTTCGGGATCGGGATGGGCTGGAACGAGGACGAGATGGCCCACCACGGCGTCGCGCTGGCCGACCGGTGGGACGTCGTCGCCGAGAAGATCGCGGCGATGAAGCTGCTGTGGACCCAGGAGACCGCCGAGTACCACGGTCGGTTCGTCGACTTCGGCGAGAGCTGGGCGTGGCCGAAGCCGACGCAGCGACCGCACCCGCCGATCGTCATCGGCGGTGGCTGGGGTCCGCGCATGCTGCGTCACGTCGTCCGGTATGCCGACGGCTGGTTCCCCGTGTCGGGTCGGGCCTCGATCGCCGATCGGCTCGCGCTGCTGCACGCCGAGTGCCAGCGCCAGGGCCGCGACCCGTCGACGATCTCGATCACCGTGGCCGACGCCAAGCCCGACCTCGACTCGTTCCGCAGCCTCGAGGCCGAGGGCGTCGAACGCGTGACGCTGAGCATCCCGGTCGACACCCGCGACGCCACGCTGCGCCTGCTCGACCGCTACGGCGAACTCGCGAGAGCCGCCACCTGACCGAGTCGACCGCGTCCTTCCGTGAGCGAGACCCGCAGCCGGTGCGGGTCCGGCTCACTCGACGCAGCTGGGTCAGCTGGTCATGCCGTCGAGGCCGACGAGACCTCTCGCCAGCTCGATCTCGCCCATGTGGCGCAGGCCGTGCTGGTAGATCCAGCACTCGAACCCGTCGAGCACGGTGATGCCCTGCGGACCGGCAACTCGGGCGCTGTAGGTCGAGGCGACCTGCGGCGGGAACGGGTGCTGGATCACCACCCGGTCGAGCTCGCTCGGGTCGATCGACGCGAGGTGCGCGTGGGTGCGTGCGAACACGGCGCGCTGGTACTCGATGTACGCGTCGTAGTCGCCGATGCGCTGGTGGATCATCTCGTCGACGGTCTTGTGCTTGCCGTGATCGTCGATCGTCACCTGCACCCGCGCCTGCCAGTCGACGTTCCAGATCGGCGCCACACCGGTGAGCATCATGAACGACGCGTCGTGCATGTTCAGGTAGTGGAACAGGCTGAACGCGATCGGCAGCACGCCCTCGCGTTCGAAGTGGTTCACGTGCTCGAGGTCCATCGTGGTGACGGCCTGCTCGTACAGCGATTCGAGCGCCTTCATGCGGCGCTGCAACGAATCGAGCACGAGTGGGGACGAGGCGTCGGTCATGGTCACTCCCTGGCCATCTCGGTCGCCGCGATCGCGGCGATGTCGGCGGCATCGCGCTTGCTGCGGATGTCGAAGGTGACGGAGTGGATCGTGCCTGTGAACGGGAACGTGCCGTCGTAGTCGTCCACCACCGGCGACAGCGCGTCGCGGCCGATGTCGGTGCCGGTGCTGCCGAGCATGCGGATGATCTTCGGCACCGGCGTCGCGGCGAGATCGGTGCCGTCGACACCGATCACGATCGAGCCGGCCTTGCCCTCGCGGTCGAACCGGGCGGTGATCGAGTGGCGTCCGGGGCTGAGCGACACGGGCGCGCTCGCCCGTGAGTGGGTGCCGAGCGCGTTGTAGTCGAAGTGGAGCACGCCGTCCTTGACGAAGAAGCTGTGGCCCACGTTGTGGCTGCCCCGGGCGTAGAGCACGCCCTGGTCGCCCTCGGCGACGGTGACGTCGGCGGTGACGGTCCAGGCGCGGGCGCCGAGCGACGGCGACGCGTCGGACGGGATGTGCGACAGGGGCGGCACGTACACGTAGTTCGGCCGGGCGTGGACGGTGCCCGGGCGGGGAGCGCCGCCGAACAGCTCGATGGTGCGGTCGTCGAGCGGCAGCACACCCTTGTCGCCGGCCTCGATCCACCACAGCTCGATCAGCTCCTGCAGCTTCTCGGGATGCTCGGCCGCGAGGTCGTGGCACTCGCTGAAGTCCTCGTCGAGATGGAACAGCCCCCACTGGTCCTCCTCGAACGGCCTTCCCTGTTCGTGGTACGTGGTGGCCTTCCAGCCGTCGGCCCAGATGCCGCGGTGGCCCATCTGCTCGAAGTACTGCACCCGTCGGGGCGCGGGTGCCGCGGCGTCGGTGAAGGTGGGCACGATGCTGCGTCCGTGCATCGGCAGCTGCTCCACGCCCTCGAAGGTCGACGGTGTCGGGGTGCCGGTGATCTCGAGCAGTGTGGGCGTGATGTCGACGGCGTGGCAGAACTGGTGGCGGATCTGTCCGGCGACCGTGGCGTCGATGCCGGCCGGCCAGTGCACGATCAGCGGGTCGCGCACCCCGCCGCCGTAGGTGTTCTGCTTGTACCAACGCAGCGGCGAGTTGCCGGCCTGCGCCCAGCCCCACGGGTAGTTGCTGTGCGAGTGAGGGGTGCCGATGTCGTCGAGCCGGTTGGCGACGATGTCGTCGACGTCCTCCCACATGCCGTTGAAGAAGCTGAACTCGTCCATCACACCGAACGGTCCGCCCTCGCGGCTCGCGCCGTTGTCGCTCATGACGAGGACGACGGTGTTGTCGATCAGCCCTCGATCGGTGAGGTACGTGACGAGACGACCGATCTGGTCGTCGGTGTGTTCGAGCATCGCGGCGAACGCCTCCTGCAGCCGGCACGCGAACGCGCGCTGGTTGTCGGTGAGGTCGGTCCAGCGGGGCACGCCGGGGTTCAGCGGTGCGAGCGTCGTGCCGACGGGCACGATGCCGAGCTCGATCTGGCGGGCGAACCAGCGCTCGCGGAACACCTCGTAACCCTCGTCGAAGTGGCCCTTCCAGCGGTCGAGGTACGACTGCGGCGCCTGGTGGGGCGCGTGCATCGCACCGAACGCGAGGTAGTGGAAGAACGGTCGATCGGGCCGCACCGACACGAGATCGTTGATGTACGAAATGCCCTGGTCGACGATGTCCTCGCTGACGTGATAGCCGTCGTCGGGGCCGGCGGGCGGGTCGATGTGGGTGTTGTCGCGGGTGAGCTCGGGGAAGAACTGGTCGGTCTCGCCCTGCAGGAATCCGTAGAACTTGTCGAAGCCCTTCTGCAACGGCCAGTTGTGGTGCGGACCGGCGGCCGAGGTCTCCTCCATCGGGGCGAGGTGCCACTTGCCGGTGGCGAAGGTGGCGTAGCCCTGATCGCGCAACAGCTCGGCGAGCGTGGCGGCCCGCTTGGAGATGCCGCCGCGCATGTGCGGAAAGCCCGTGCTCCAGTTGGAGACGCCGCGCATGCCGACGCTGTGGGGGTTGCGGCCGGTGAGGAGCGCGGCCCGCGTGGGCGAGCACAGCGCGGTCGTGTGGAAGCTGGTGTAGCGCAGGCCGTTGGCGGCGAGTCGGTCGACGTTCGGCGAGCGCAGCGTGGAGCCGAAGGCACCGAAGTGGGAGAAGCCGAGGTCGTCGAGGACGATCATCACGATGTTCGGGCCGCCGAGGCCGGCGGGCGGCTCGGGCCACCACGGCGTGGAGTCGCGGTACGTGCGACCGATGTGGCCCCGGAACCCGGGTTCGTAGATGCTGCTCATGCCCAGCCCCCGGCATACGAGGTGTACTGGCCCGTGGTGAAGCGGCTGGTGCCGTCGACGTACGGGGCGCAGAAGTGGGCGAACTCGCTCATGGTGCCGAGGCGACCGAGCGGCACCTGGCCCTCGAGCTTGGCGCGCACGGCCGGATCGTCGGCGCCGCTCGCCCGGCGGAACTCGGGGAAGTCCATGAAGTTCGTGCCGACGGCGTTCACCTGCACCCGGTTGCGGGCGACCTCGTGAGCGACGTTGCGCACGAGGTGCGTGGCGCCGGCGCGCGCCGAGGAGTAGAGGGGCGCGCCGGGGGTGGCCCGGGCCCCGCTCGCGCTGGTGATCACCAGCACCTGGCCGTCCTCCTGGCCGATCATCGGGACGAGCACGGCCTTCATGAACTCGTACGGGGCGATCATGCAGCCCTCCATCACCGTGCGGTAGTCGTCGACGGAGGAGTTCATGAAGCGCCCGGTGACGATGAGGCCGGTGAACGCGGTGGCGGAGTCGATGCGTCCGAAGCGGGCGAGGGCGGCGTCGACCAGCCGTTGCGCGGCGCCCGGCACGGCCAGGTCGCGACTGCCGGTGACGACCTCGACGGCGGTGCCGG
>JBILUM010000006.1:0-16800 GCA_044370995.1 Ilumatobacteraceae bacterium
GCCGGAGGGGGCAGAATGGTTGCGTGGTTCTGCCCGGATCTCCGTCACACGGTTCCCCGTCGCCCGGCGCCTCGACGCGCGGCCGCCTGCTCGTCGCCACGCCGCCCCTCGGCGACCCCAACTTCGACCGCACCGTCGTCTACATGCTCGAACACACCGACACGGGTGCGGTCGGCGTGGTGCTGAACCGGGCCGACGAGCCGGCGGCCGTCCTGGCCGAGGAGTTCGATCTCGCCGACCTCGCTGCGTGGGAGGACCTGCTTGCGCCGCCGGCGCGCATCTTCGTCGGCGGTCCGGTCGGTGACGACTCGCTCATCGCCGTCGCCGAGGGCCACGGCCGCAGCGAGGAGGCGTGGGGCGAACTCACCCACTCGCTCGGCACGGTCGACCTCTCGATGACGCCGACGGAGGTGGCCGACCGACTCGATCGGGTCCGCATCTTCCGCGGGTACGCCGGATGGGCGCCGGGCCAACTCGAGGCCGAGCTCCACGCCGGTGCGTGGATGGTCTTCGACGCCCGCGACGACGACCTGTTCACCGATCGACCTGCCGACCTCTGGCGCACCGTCGTCCGCCGCCAAGGCGGGCGCCTCACCTGGATCGCGGACGCACCGGACGATCTGTCCGCGAACTGACGCGAGCTGCCGAACCCCGGGCGGGGCACGCTCCGGGATCAGCCGCGCAGCACCGCGCCCATCTTCGACACGGTGGCGATCGTCTTGTCCTTCACCGCCGCGACCTCGACGTCGGTGAGCGTACGATCGGCGGCCTGGAGGCGGTACGCGAGGCTCCGCGAACCCGGCTCGATTCCTGCGCCGCGGAACACGTCGAAGAGCGAGAGGTCGACGAGCAGGCTGCCGGCGGCCTGGCGGATGCCCTTGTCGACCTTCTCCGCCGCAACGCTGTCGGGCACCACGAAGGCCAGGTCGAGATCGGTGCTCGGGAACCGGCTCGTCGCTCGCCACTGGGCGATCTTCGGTTCCGCCTCGAGCAGGCGGGAGAGGTCGAGCTCGAGCCATGCCACCCGCTCGCTCACCGCGAACGCGTCACACACGTCGGGATGGATCTCGCCGACGGCACCGACGACGTCCTTGCCGAGCGACAACGTGGCCGATCGCGTGGGATGCATCCCGGCCGGCACCCGCGACTGATCGACCCGCGCACCGAGCCCCATCGCCTTTGCGATCTCGCGCCACAGCGCCATCGCCGCGCGAACATCGGCGCCGGCGAGCGCGATCGACAGGCCCTCGTACTCGGGCGGCAACTCGGTCGAGCGGTCGCCGGGCGGGTACACGTGGCCGATCTCGAACAGCTGCACACCGGGTCGGCGGTGCGACTCGTTGAACGCGATGGCCTGCAGCATGCCCACGCGCATCGTCGGCCGCAGCACGTCCTCGTCCGCCTGCAGCGGGTTCGTGATCCGGATCGCGTCGGCCGACAGGCCGACGGCTGCGAGATCGTCCTCGTGCAGGAACGAGGACGTGATCGCCTCGCTCAGCCCGGCGCCCAGCAGGACCTCGCGCAGTTGTCGACGGCGCAGCTGCACCGGGCTGAGTCGACCGTGCATCGTGGAGTTGGGGACCGCGAGACCGATCGTCTCGTAGCCGTGGTGCCGAGCGATCTCCTCGACGACGTCGATCTCCTCGTGACTGTCGGTTCGCCACGACGGCAACGCCACCGTGAGCACGTCGCCGGTCGGGCCCGCCGCCACCGAGGTGGTCGCGTACCCGATCGGAGCGATCAGCGAACTGATCGTCGACGCATCGAGCGACGTGCCGAGGATCCGGTTCACCTGGCTGACACGCACCTGCGCCGACCGATCCGCCGAGACGAGCGCGCCACTGCGGGCGTCCACCGAACCGGCGTGGACGACCAGTTCGGGGCAGGTGAGCCGCAGCAGTTCGACGATGCGGGCGTGCGCCCGGTCGATGCCGTACGGATCGACGCCACGCTCGAACCGGCCCGACGCCTCAGAGCGCAACCCGAGGCGGTTCATCGACCGGGTGATGCAGGTCTGTTCGAACGCTGCGATCTCGACGGCCACCACCGTCGTGGCGTCGGTGATCTCGCTGTCGAGGCCGCCCATGATGCCGGCGATGCCGATCGGCACGTCGTGGGCGTCGCAGATCAGCAGGTCGTCCGCGGTGCACGTGCGCACGACCCCGTCGAGCGTGGTCATCTGCTCACCGTCGGCCGCGAGCCGGATCCGGAAACCGTGGCCGCCCAGCGTCTCGAGGTCGTACGCGTGGTTCGGCTGGTTGAGCTCGAGCATGACGTAGTTGCTCACGTCGACCACGTTGTTGATCGACCGCATGCCGCCGGCCGCGAGGCGGCGTGCCATCCAGTCGGGCGACGACGTGATGCGCACGCCCGACAGCACGACCGTGGTGAAGCGGTGGCAGCGATCGCCGGCGACGATCTCGACCGATGCCGACCGGGCGTCGCCCGACGCGGCGAGCGGTGGCGTCGCAGGTGCGAGCCCGACACCCATGTGGGCGGCCACGTCGCGCGCCGCGCCGAGATGCCCCCAGCAGTCGGGACGGTTGCGGGTGAGGTCGACGTCGAACACGACCTCCGACTCCAGTCCGAGGGCGTCGGAGTAGGGCACGCCGAGGGGCGTGTCCGGCGGCAGGATCAGGATCCCGGAGTGGTCGTCGCCGAGCCCGAGTTCCCGGGCCGAGCAGAGCATGCCCTGGCTGTCGATCCCGAGGATCGGACGAGGTTCGATGGCGCGGCCGTCGGGCATCGTGGTCCCCGGGGTGGCGAGCGGGATCACGTCGCCCGGCGCCATGTTGAACGCGCCGCACCACACGTGCCGTTCCACGCCGTCGCCGGCATCGACCCACACCCGATGGACCTTGGCCGCGTCAGGGTGGCGTTCGGTGCGCAGCACGCGTGCGGTGATCACACCGTCGACGGTGGAACCGACGTGGAGGATCTCCTCGACCTGCATGCCGAGCGCGGTCATCCGCTCCGCGAGCGGATGGGGATCGGCGCCCGTCGGAGCGATGCCGGGGGCGAGGTCGTCGAGCCAGGAGAGGACGAACTTCATGGGTCTTCCTTCGGGTCCGTTCAGTCCGTGATCAGAACTGCTCGATGAAGCGGATGTCGTTGCTGTACATATCGCGGATGTCGTCGATGCCGTGGCGCTCACGGGCCATGCGATCGATGCCGAAGCCGAACGCGAAGCCGCTCCACTCCTCGGGATCGAGGCCGCCCGCACGGAGCACGTTCGGGTGCACCATGCCGCAGCCGCCGAGCTCGATCCACGAGCCATCGGGCCGTTGGATGTCGAACTCCGCCGACGGCTCGGTGAACGGGAAGTAGTTGGGGCGCAGTCTGCTGGTGAACGCACCGCCGAAGAAGGCCTTCGTGAACGCGTCGATCGTGCCGGCGAGGTGGGCCATCGTGATGCCGCGATCGATGACGAGCCCCTCGATCTGGTGGAACACCGGCATGTGGGTGGCGTCGGGCGTGTCGCGACGGAACACTCGACCCGGCATCACCATGTAGATCGGCGGCTCGATGGTCTGCATCACGCGGATCTGCACCGGCGAGGTGTGGGTGCGCAGCAGGACCGTGCCGTCCTCGGCGAGGGGACCGCTGTAGTCGGTGAAGAGGGTGTCGAAGCCGCTGCGCGCCGGATGGCTGCGCGGCATGTTCAGCGCCTCGAAGTTGTAGAAGTCGGTCTCGACCTCCGGGCCCTCCGCGACCTGGAAGCCGAGGCCGATGAAGACGTCCTCGAGCCGCTGCCAGGCCTGGGTGACGAGATGCGAGTGACCGCGTCGGGGCTGGGTGAGCTCCTCGGTCAGGTCGAGGCGCTCCCGCTCGAGCTGCACCCCACGCTCGGCACGGGCCAGGTCGATCCGACGCGTGGCGAGCGCTTCGGTGACCGCCTGCGTGGCGGCGTTGAGCGCCTGGCCGGCGGCCTTCTTCTCGTCGACGGTGGCCAGCGACCCGAGCCGGGTCTTCAACAGCGCGAGGGAGCCCTTCTTGCCGAGGAGGTCGGCGTCGATCGCCGCGACCTCGTCGACCGACGCGGCGGTGAGGATCCTGGCGAGGCCGGCGTCACGCGCCGTCGCGACGTCGTCGAGCAGCGGCAGGTCGCGATCGATGTCGGACATGGACATTCCTTTCAAGGGTCACAGCACAAGAGTCACAGCACGAGGAGCACAGCAGGGGCCGAACGGGATTCCCCCGGGCCGCCGAGTCGGTGCGTCAAGCGATGACGCGCTCGACCCCGGGCGACACCCGGGGGCAACGAAATCGCTGCACGTCCCGGTCGCGCTGGCTGGTCGTCGACATGGTGCACAGGCTACCGCGCACCCCGCTGGCGGGCCACGTCGAATACCAGCACCGTGGTCGCCATCGCCACGTTGAGGCTCTCGGCGCGACCGGCATGCGGGATGGTCAGCCAGTCGTCGACCGGTGCCGACGCCTCGAGGCCGTGTGCCTCGTTGCCGACCACGATCGCGGTCGGGCCTGAGAAGTCGGCATCGGTGTAGGGAACGCCGCGGTGCGACGAGGTGCCCCAGCTGCGGAAGCGGCCGGCGCGCAGTGCGAGGTCGAGGGCGACGTCGGTGACCACCGGGACGTGGAACAGTGCACCCGCCGACGAGCGCACCACCTTCGGGTTGAAGACGTCGACCGACCCGCTCGTGAACACGATCGCCCCGGCACCCGCTGCTTCGGCGGACCGCAGCATCGTTCCGGCGTTGCCGGGATCGCCGATGCGGTCGCCGATGACGACGAAGTCCTCATCGGCCAACGCCTCGACCGGAGCGACACGCCGACGCACCGCGGCGAGCGCTGCCTGCGGGGTGTCGGTGCTCGCGACCTTCTCCATCACCTTGGGCGCCAGCTCGTACACCGGCACACCGTCGGGCGGCTGGTACGACCACTCGCCGTTGGCCACGAACACGGCTTCGATCTCCCAGCCGGCGGTGTGCGCCGTGGCGATCAGACCGGGGCCCTCCACCACGAACGCACCTTCCTCCAGACGCGCACTGCGGCGCCCCACGAGGCGCCGCAGTCGTTGAACCTTGGGGTTCGTGAACGTGAGCTGGTCGCTCAGACCAGGGCCGCCTTCGCAGCAGCCACGAGCTTGCCGAAGGCCTCGATGTCGTGAACCGCGAGATCGGCGAGGATCTTGCGGTCGACCTCGATCTCGGCGGCGTTCAGGCCGGCGATGAAGCGGCTGTAGCTCATGTCGTGGATGCGGCAGCCGGCGTTGATGCGCTGGATCCACAGGCGACGGAACTCGCCCTTCTTCGCGCGGCGGTCGCGGAAGGCGTACTGCCCACTGCGCATCACCTGTTCGTTGGCGGCGCGGACCGAACGGCTCTTGTTGCCGTAGTAGCCCTTCGCGCGCTCCAGCGTCTGCCGGCGGCTCTTCTTCGCGTTCACCGATCGCTTGACTCGTGCCATCTCTTTCTTCCTTCGTTCGTCTTCGTTCGTTCGTTCGTCAGTACTGTTCGTGACCGCTGAGCGTCACGGGTGGGAATACGCCGAGTGCTCAGCGCTCGCCGAGGAGGCGCTTGATCTTCTTGGCGTCGCCGGGGTGCACGGCCACCATGCCGTCGAGACGGCGGGTACGCGTGGACGGCTTCTTCTCGAACAGGTGCTGACGGTTCTGCTGGAGACGGCGGAGCTTGCCGGTGCCGGTCTTGCTGAACCGCTTGGCAGCGGTCTTGCTGGTCTTCATCTTGGGCATGGTGATGTCCTTCAACGTGTCGCGATCGTCGGCGATCGCGTGGGAGACGGGCAGGGGTGCCTGCCCGGCGAGTGTGTGTGGTCCGACGGAGCGGGGTGCCCGCAGCGGCCGAATCAGTCGGCTGCGGGGGCCGGGTCGGCAGCAGCTGCCGGCTCGGGCGCAGGTGCCGACTCGGCAGCTGACGGTGCGGTGGGTTCCGATGGTGCGGTGGTCTCCGATGGTGCGGTGGTCTCCGATGGTGCGGTGGTCTCCGATGGTGCGGTGGTCTCCGAGGACTCGGAGGACTCGGCCGCTGCCGGCTTCGGCTCTCGGTGTTCCCGTTCCTTCTTCGGTGCGATCTTCTTCTCGGGGGCGATCACCATCGTCATGTTCCGTCCCTCGAGCCGGGCGTACGCCTCGACCTTCGCGAGCGGGCCGAGTTGCTCGATGACCGAGTCGAGGATCTTCGAGCCGAGTTCAGGGTGCGCCATCTCGCGCCCTCGGAACTGCAGGGTCACCTTCACCTTGTGGCCGTCCTGCAGGAAGTCCTGCATGTGACGGACCTTGGTGTCGAAATCGCCCTTGCCGATCTTCGGACGGAACTTCACTTCCTTGATCGACACCTGGACGGTCTTCTTGCGTGACTCCTTGGCCTTCTGGCTCTCCTCGTAACGGAACTTGCCGTAGTCCATGATCCGGCACACGGGCGGATTGGCCATGGGCGCGACTTCGACGAGGTCGAGGTCGAGACTTCGGGCCAGGCTGAGCGCTTCGGGAAGCGCCTTGATCCCCAGTTGAGCGCCATCGGAACCGATGAGGCGAACCTCACGGGCACGAATGCGGTCGTTGTACCGGTGTTCTGGTGTCTGCGGCGGTGCTATGGCTGATCACTCCTGTGCAATGGGCTGTCCTCCCAGTCGGGTCCACGGTGGTCGAGGAAAAGCCGTGGACACGACGAGAACGAGCCCGGCTGCACGCAGCCGGCGATCGAACGAATCGCATCTTCAGACCCGGACGCACGTACCCGATGGATGCCGCAGGGTTTGCCGTTGGCGTCGGAGTGGCCGGGTGGGGATCGCCTCGACAGGAGGTGACCCCACTTCGCCTCAGTTGTGGCCGGTAGGGTACCAACAGTGAGCGGCGAAACCTCAAATCACCAAAACACACCCGCAGACCAGCCCTTCGAGGAGCTCGACGAGACCATCATGGACACCCGGCTGGACGATGCCCGCGAGGTGCTCGAGGAGACCCGCCGGCGTCTTGCCGGCGTGCCCGCCGAGGTCGTGATCACCAACCACGTGATGGGACTCTACGAGCTCGCCGCGATCCACCTCGGGGCCAACCCGCCCGATCTCGGCCAGGCTGCGCTCGCGATCGACGCGGTGGGCTGCCTCGTCGAGGGCCTGGGCGAGCGGATCGGCCCCGAGTACGAGACGCTCGACGTCGCCCTGTCGAACATCCGCCTCGCCTTCGTCCAGATCAAGAACGCAACTTGATCACCGCGGCCTGATCACCGCGGCCTGATCACCGCGGCCTGAACCGGCCGATGGGGGCGTGACGAACCCGCCCCTCGCGCACCTCGACCCCTTCGGCCCGGAGCTGGGCGGCCTGCTCGCGCTCGTTGCCCGGCACCAGCCGACCGGCCGAGTTCACCACCCGCCACCAGGGCAGTTCCTCTGCCGGCTCGTCCTGATCGTCCTCCGATCCTCCGCCGAGCGCGAGGAGCCGACCGACCAGACGGCTCAGCTTCGGATATCCGGCATCGGCGGCGATGTCGCCGTAGGTGACGACCTCCCCCTCGCGCAGTGACCGGATCACGTCGAGGATCCGCTCGTCTCGTTCCGCCCGAGCCGCCTCACGCTCGTCCACGGGCAACCCTCCCCCAACCCGACCGGTCAGGCCGGTCAGGCGGGGCGGATCGAGCTGGCTTCCCACCGACCGAGCTTGGCCAGCAGGTCGAACGACACCCGGGCGCCGACCTCGATCGAGCGGCTGCCATCGGCGATCACGATGCAGTGGAACGGCAGACGCGAGCCGTCGTCGGCCTCGACCTCGCCGAGGCCGACCTGGGCATCGAACGCCACGACGGTGCCCGTGCGAAGTGCAGGGATCAGTTCGGTCATCGCAGCTCCCGGTCGTGGATCAGGTGGTCGTGGATCAGGTGGTCGTGGATCAGGTCAGGGGATGATCTTGCTGATCGGCAGTTCGAGGATGCCGGTGGCCCCGGCGTCCTTGAGGGCCGGGATCAGCCGGTTGATCTGGTTCTTGGCGACCACGGTCTCGACCGCGAAGCCGCCGTGTCCCGCCAGTTCGTTCACGGTGGGGGCCTTCATCGACGGCACGAGCGCGAGGACGGCGTCGAGCTGCTCGGCGCCGACGTTGAGCTTGAGCAGCACCTTGCCACGGGCGTCGAGCGTGCCGTTGAGCAGGGTCATGAGCTGGGCCATCGCGTGCCGCTTGGCCGGGTCGGCGTAAGCGTCGTTGTTGGCCACGACCTCGGTGTAGCTGACGAGGATCTCGTCGATGATCCGCAGGCCCGCGGCGCGCAGGGCACGGCCGGTCTCGGTGATGTCGACGATGCAGTCGGCGATGTCGGGGATCTTCGCCTCGCTGGCGCCGTACGAGAGGCGGATGTCGGCCTCGATGCCCCGCTCGGCGAAGAAGCGACGGGTGAGCTCGGGGTACTCGGTGCTGACCCGAAGGCCGTGCGGCAGATCCTCGATGCGCTGCGCCGGCGAGTCGGCGGCGACGGCGACGACGACCTTGATCGGCAGCGACGTGGCCTTGGAGTACTTCAGCTCGCCCAGGCTGACGACGTCGCTCGAGGTCTCCTCCACCCAGTCGCGGCCGGTGATGCCGATGTCGAACAATCCCTCGGCCACATAGGTCGGGATCTCCTGCGGCCGCAGGATGCGCACCTCGGCGATCCGAGGATCGTCGATGGTGGCCTTGTAGTCGACCGAGGAGGAGCGGAGCACCGGGAGGTCGGCCGCATCGAACAGATCGAGCGTCGCCTTCTCGAGCGAACCCTTGGGGAGGACGAGTCGCAGCACCCGCCTGACGCTATCGGTGCGGTCCGCGCGGCGAGGAAACGATTTCCGCCAGCGGCGTCGACGGAATGGATCAGTGGTCGGTCGGCGCGGCGTGCAGCAGGCGCAGCGCGTGTGGGAGCACGTCGAGGATCGCACCCAGCTGCTCGACGCAGCCCTTCGGCGATCCCGGCGTGTTGCAGATGATCGCGTTGCCGCGGATGCCGGCGATCCCGCGCGACAGGCGGCCGAGCGGACTCACCAGTCGCATCGCCTCGGCCAGACCGGGCGCCTCGCGCTCGATCACGAGCCGTGTGCCCTCCGGTGTCAGGTCACGCGGCGCGAACCCGGTGCCGCCGGTGCTGACGATCAGCCCGGCGAACCCGTCGCACATCTCGCGGAGCATCTGTGCGACGGCCTCGGTGCCGTCGGCGGTGACGCGGTGGTCGACCACGTCGAAGCCTGCATCGGTGAGCTGGGCCACGAGGCCGCGCCCACTTGCGTCGTCGCGGGTGCCGTGCACGACCCCATCGCTCACGGTCAGGACCTTGGCGAGCAGCTTCGCTGCACCATCACTCATGACACGCGACGGTACCGAATCAGCGCCATGCCGTCGGTGTCGTCGTCGTGGGGCAGCACACGCCACCCGTGGGCATACGGCCGCCACGTGCCCTCCGGAGGGGTCGTGTCGACCGTGAAGCCGGCCGGGACGGGATGGCCGATCGACTCGGCGGCGGTGAGCGTGCACACGCTGTACACGAGCGTGCCACCGGGCCGCACGAGCGAGGCGGCGCTCGCCAGGAGACGCGTCTGCAGTGCGGCGAGCTCGTCGATCGTGTCCGGTGTGATGCGCCACCGGGAGTCGGCTCGGCGCCTCATCGCGCCGAGCCCCGAGCACGGTGCGTCGAGCAGCACCCGGTCGAAGCTGCCGTCGGCGAACGGCGGCCGGGTGCCGTCGGCACACACCGCGACCGCGTCGGCGCCCACCCTGGCGATGTTGTCGCGGATGAGCCCGCTGCGTACCGGCGACACGTCGGCAGCCACCACGAACGCGCCGGGGGTGACGGACCTCGCCGCCATCGCGGTGGCCTTGCCCCCGGGTGCGGCACACATGTCGAGCACGCGCTCCCCCGGCTGGGCTCCCACGGCAGCGGCGACCCACTGCGATGAACGATCCTGCGTGTAGCCGTCGTCGCGGACCGACACCGGCGGCGCCTCGTTCATGCGCGCGAGCGCAACGCGGGCCTCGTCACCGAGTTCGGCGTGCAGGCGATCGACGATCCAGTCGGGATAACTCAGCTCGGTGGCCTCGTCGGGCCAGGTGACCTGCAACCGCGACACCTTGCGCAGCACAGCATTGACGAAGCCGCGTGTGCGTTTCGGGGCGAGTGACACCGTCTCGCCCACCGCAGCATGCGGAGGGACCCCCGCGAAGACCAACTGGTACGCGCCGAGCCGCAGCACGCTCCGGGTGACCGCGTCGGGCTCGCTGAGCACGAATCGGTCGATCACCGAGTCGCACGCACGGCGCATCCGGGTGGACCCATAGACCAACTCGGTCACGAAGGCACGATCCCGAGGCTCGAGACCCGACGACGACAGCGCCGCCGGAACGACGAGGTTGGCGTACGCGCCGTCGTTCTCGATGCGCTGCAAGAGCTGGAGAGCGAGCGCTCGGGTGCCGATCACGCCGAACAGCATGCCGTCGAGCGGCCGCCGAGCGACAGAGGAGCGACCGGCCGTCAGAGAGAGAACTCGATACCGTCGACGATCGTCGTCACGACCGACCCCTCACCCTCGAACGGCACCGGCCCATAGCGGGGGTCGTTCGCCGCACTCGGTGGCAGCACGGCCGAACCCTGCGGGTCACACGGCGCCATGGCGAGCGCCAGGTCCTGACAGACGGTGTCGCGAGTGACGAGCCAGGTGCCGTCGCCACCGAGGACTGCACGGCCATAGCGATCGGTGAAGGTGCCGGCCGACGACTCGATGTCGTACCGGAACCACGCCTCGGTGGGGCTCGAGAACACGAAGTCGCGGATCGTGAACGTCGCGCCGGCGGCCGCATCGGCGTACTGGCCAGCGGCGATCGCAGCCCACGCGGCCTCGATGCCGGTGACGTCGTCGATCACCTCGAGGCGTTCGGCGATGTCCTCGGCCCGGATGGTGTCGAAGCTGTCGCGCACCGCTGCTTCGGCGGCAGCGGCATCGGCAGGCTGCTCGCCCGGCTCGGGCAGCGCCGGCGGCGGCGGCTGACACGCGTCGCGGAACTCCGGCGAGTTCCAACTCTCCATGAGGTCGGACGGTGTCGCCGTCTGTGTGCCGCTGGAACGCTCGAGCTCGAGCTGCAGATCGTCGGTGATCGGTCCCGGAACGAGCAGGACCACCACCGGTCCCGCTTCGGAGGACACCGGTACCGCCGTGTCGGTGCCGGTGGGCGTCGTGAGGGTGACCGAGGTGACGTCGGCGCCGACCTGGGCCACCACGCCGAAGCGAGGGGCGCTCTCGACGTAGCCGGTTGCGAACGTACTCACGGCGAGGCCGTCCTTCGCCTCGCGGTACCAGGGCGCCCACGACACGTTGATGGAGTCGGGCGCAGCGATCGCGACTCGGAGGTTCCCGGTCGGTTGGCACCACGGAGCCGGTTCCCAGTCCTCGAACCCGGGCCAACCGCCGTACATGTCGCCGTCGAACCACTGGCCGTGCACCCGGATGACGGTGCCGTCGTCGAGGGTGCGCTCGAACACGAGCGTCTGCGCGGGCTCGGCGTAGGCGTTCGGTGACCAGCTGCCCATGCCACCGCCTCCGCCCATTCCGTCGGCGGCGGCAACGGTGGCGGCCGTCGACTCGTCGTCCGACCCCCCAGCCGCCGACGCAGGTGCCTCGGTGGCTGTCGGCGCCTCGTCGGTCTCACCCGGTGATGATGCGGAAGATGCTGCCGGTGACGTCGCCGATGGTGCGGAGGCGATGCGCGGGCCGCCGTCGGGGGCCGAGGCGCGGCCGACGAGGAAGCCGCCGGCCGCCGCGAGGACGGCGATCGCGCCGGTGATCGCGACGAGCCGGACGCGTACAGGAGAGCTCGCGGTCACCGCCACCTCCACCGTCGACGTCTGATGCCCGCCTCCCCCGTTCGTGCCCGATCCCTCGTCTGTCCCGAATCCGTCAGATGCGATCCCCGTCGTCACGTCGGCTCCCTTCGTCGTCGCGATCGCGTCCCGATGAAACGCGTGGTCGCGACTGAGACGTCGCCGACATCCTGTCAGGTTCCCAAGATGTCGGGAAGGACGAGTCGCGCGCCGTTCGCGAAGTCCCGCCAGGCCATCGCAGCCCGTCCCTCGGGCTGCACCGTCGTCACGCGCAGCCCGCCCACCGTGCCGTCGGGCCGGATCTCGGCACCGATGTCGTCGGGGTGCAGCAGCTCGGCGGCGTGCAGCTTGAGCCGCTTGCCGTGGAACGTCGTCCAGGCACCGCCGAGGCGCACCTGGCGATCGAGTTCGGCAGCAGGGCGCGACCAGTCGAGCCGGAGATCGTCGGGCGTGAGCTTGGCCGCGTACGAGGGCTCTCCGGTCTGCGGTGTCGCCGGGCCGATGCCACCGAGCAACTGTTCGACCAGGAGCTCGGTGCCGACTTCCACGAGTCGGCGACGCAGTGAGTCACCGCTGGCGTCGGGTCCGATCGGTACCTCCACACACGCGTGCACCGGGCCCGTGTCGAGCCCCGCCTCGAGACGCATGAGGCAGACCCCGGTCACCGGGTCGCCCGCGAGCAGGGCACGCTCGACCGGTGCGGCGCCACGCCATCGCGGCAGGAGCGAG
Source organism: Ilumatobacteraceae bacterium (assembly GCA_044370995.1). Taxonomy (GTDB): domain Bacteria; phylum Actinomycetota; class Acidimicrobiia; order Acidimicrobiales; family Ilumatobacteraceae; genus VFMC01. The sequence continues at coordinate 12,537 of JBILUM010000006.1, forward strand.
AAGTGGAGGTTCACGAACGGCAGTTCGGCCAGGACGTTCGGCCGGATCAGTCGACCGAACGCGACCACGACCCCGAGATCGGCGCCGACGTCGAGCACGGCATCGACCTCGTGCGACACCGGGATCCCGAGCCGCGTCGCTGCGGCCTTCACCGGGCTGGGCGTCATGTCGCCGCCACGGCCTCGACGCGTGTCGGCACGGGTGACCACGAGCGCGACCTCGAAGCCGGCCACCACGAGCGCATCGAGCGACGGCACGGCCATCGCCGGTGTGCCGAGGTACACGAGTCGGTGAGGCCGATCGGGCAGCGGCGGCAGCCCGCCGGCGGGCGTTGCGGCGGATTCGTCGGCCCTGATGGTGGTCACGTCAGGTGGAGGAGGTCACTTCAGGCGCAGGCGACGCTTCGGCGCGGCAGCGGGCGTCTGGTCGACGAGGCGTCGATACTCGGCCAGTGCCTCCTTGCGTTGCTCGGGCGTCATCCGGTCGAACATGAGCACACCGTTGAGGTGGTCGATCTCGTGCTGGAACAGTCGGCCGGCGAGCTCGCTCGCCTCGATCTCGATCGTGTTGCCGTCGATGTCGACGCCGCGCATCAGCACCTCATTGGGTCGCAGCATCTCGACGTACAGGCCCGGGATGCTCAGGCAGCCCTCGTCGTAGACCCACTCACCGCTGCTCTCGACGATCTCGGGATTGAAGATGACCATCGGTTCGTCGTCCATGTCCCACACGAAGATCTGCTTCTGCACGCCGATCTGCGGCGCCGCGAGGCCGATGCCGGAGTCGCTCGTGTAGAGGGTGTCGAACATGTCGTCGACCAGGCGAGCGATCTTGCCGTCGATGTCGGTGACCTTCGCGGCCTGGGCCTTCAGCACGGGATCGCCGAAGGTGCGGATCGTGTACGCCATGCGTGCAAGGCTACCCAGACCATGACGACGTCGGCCGGGAGCCAGTACTTCGACGACGACCCCTCGGTCGACTCGATGCCGACCGATGTCACCTGGTCCCTGCCGGACGGGCCACTCGTGCTCGCCACCGACCGCGGCGTGTTCGGGTACGGCCGGGTCGACACCGGCACCAAGCTGTTGCTCGTCACGCTCGACCTGCCACCGTCGTCGGGCGATGTGCTCGACCTCGGCTGCGGCACCGGCGCGATCGCGTGCACGATGGCCCGCCGCGCGCCCGGTGCCACGGTGTGGGCCGTCGACGTGAACCGCCGGGCCCGCGACCTGTGCGCCGCCAACGCGGCACGGCACGGGCTCGCCAACGTGCGGGTGTGCGCACCCGACGAGGTGCCCGACGGGATCCGGTTCGCCGCGATCTGGAGCAACCCGCCGATCCGTGTCGGCAAGGCCGCGCTGCACGAGCTGCTGCTGCGCTGGCTGGTCCGGCTCGCACCGGGTGCCGATGCGCACCTGGTGGTACAGAAGCACCTGGGGTCGGACTCGCTTCAGCGGTGGCTGGCCGAGCACGGCCATCCCACCGATCGGATCGCGACCGGCGCCGGATTCCGCGTCCTCCGCGTCACCTCGAGCTGACCCGGTCCGACCCGGCGATGCCGGAACGATGCGGATCAAGGGCGGCGGCGGATCAGGGGCGGCGGACCATGGAGACGGCGGCGCGCCAGGACAGGCGGCTCCCACGGTGCAACAACGTGCGGCCGTACACGGCGCCGGTGAGGCGCAACATGCCGTAGATGCCGGCGGCGAGCGCGACGGCGGCGAGGACGATCTCGAGCACCGACGCCGATCCGGTGGCGATGCGCAACGGCATCAGCATCGGGGAGAACGGCGGGAGCACCGACAGCACGCGGGTCGCCGGGCTCGACGGGTCGGTACCGATCGTGAACACGAGGAAGTATGCGACCGTCATCACCACCGTCACGGGCGCCGAGGCGCCCTGTGCGTCCTCTTGGCGTGACACGAACGAGCCCGCCAGGGCGAACAGTGTGGTGTAGAAGAGGAAGCCGCCGAGGAACCAGCCGAGCGCGGTCGGCAGCGCGAACCACACCTCGGCCGGCACCTGCTGGCCGGAGATCGCGAGCGAGGCGACGCCGGCCACGACCGTGGCGACGAACTGCAGCAGCGCCACCGTCGCGATGCCGAGCACCTTGCCGATCAGCAGCTGGTGCGGCCGCAGGTACGCCAGCAGCACCTCGATCACGCCGGTGGACTTCTCCTCCACCACGCCGGTCAGCACCGCCGATCCGTAGAAGCTGATCGACAGGAACAGCACGACGGCGACCACCATCCCGACGAGCAGCGCCAACGGGTCGTCGTCCCGGTCGTCGTCGGGCGGCTCGAGCGTGTTCGTCTCGAGCGGCGCCGGCTGCAGGATCGCGAGCGTCTCGGCCTCGGTCAGACCGGCGGCCGCGGCTGCCTCGCCCGCCGAGGCCGAGCGCCACGCGAGGTCCAGCGCCGTCACGATCTCGGTGGCGGCTTCCTCGACGGTGACGATGGTCCCGGTGCGATCCGAGCCCGAGCCCTCGACGAGGACGACGGCGTCGACCGCGCCGTCGCGCAGGGCCGACTCGAGTGCTGCCTCGCCGGCGTCGGGCAGCAACCGCAACCGCAACTCGACGTCCAACAGATCCCGGGTGGAACGGATCGCAGCGTCGAGACCTGCGGGTGCGTCACCGATGACGGCGACATCGACCGGCTCGGCGTCGTCGCCCGAGAGCAACCGGTTCGCGACCCCACCGGCCAGCACGACGATCACGAGCAGCGCCGTGCTGACGAGGAACGCCTTCGACCGGAGCCGCTGCCCGATCTCACGCACCAGCACGAGCACGATCCGGGACCCCGCCGATCGCTTCGCGCTCATGGCGCTCATCGCTCACCTCCGACCGTCTCGACGAACACGTCCGACAGATCCGGTGACGTGAACTCGAACTCGACGACGGAGCCGGCTCGAGCCGCGGCAGCGAGCACCTCGGTGGGCGTCGTGGCGGCCGGGACACGCAACCGCACGATCCGGGCCGTGACATCGACCACCTCCCACGCCGTCGAGGGTGGCGTCCAGGACACGTCCTCGCCGAAGCCCACGGTCACGTGCCGGATCGGTGAACGCGCTCGGAGCTCACGGACGTCGCCGTCGAGGACGACCCGGCCGCGATCGATGATCACCACCTCGTCGGTGAGGTCCGCGACGAGGTCGAGCTGGTGGCTGCTGAACAGCACGGCCGTCCCGACGTTCACCCGTTCGAGCAGGACGGCCTTCATCGTCTCCACCGCCACCGGGTCGAGTCCGGAGAACGGCTCGTCGAGCACGAGGAGGCCCGGGTCGTGCACGAGCGAGATCGCCAGTTGGACCCGCTGCTGATTGCCGCTGGACAGCGCCTGCACCTCGTCGTCGGCGCGGGTCTCGAGACCCAGCCGCTCCATCCAGGTGGCGGTGGCCCGGGCCGCTGCGCCGGCATCGAGGCCGGCGAGACGCGCGAAGTAGGTGATCTGGGCGCCAACACGCATCTTCGGGTACATGCCGCGCTCTGCCGGCATGTACCCGAACCGCCGTCGTGCCGTGTCGTCGACAGCAGCGCCGTCCCATCGCAGCTTGCCGGCGTCGATGTCGATCAACCCCATCACGGCTCGCATGGTGGTGGTCTTGCCGGCGCCGTTGGGCCCGAGGAAGCCGACGACGGCGCCACGGGGCACGCGCAGGCTGACCCGGTCGAGTGCCACCACGTCACCGAATCGTTTCCCGATCGCCTCGACCTCGAGCATCCGGACATTCTGGTCGTGTTCCGGGGCGGCCCACCGTCACCCGACCCGATGCGGCCGGTCAGCGGCCGACGGGATCAGCGGGCGACGGGATCAGCGACGCGGGGGGTCGACCTCGATGCGGAGCCGCAGGCCCTTCGGGCGCGGCGCCTCCTCCAGCACATCGCCGAGCTCGTCCCAGTCGGTGGCGCGGACCAGGAACCCGTCGCCGTCGTTGGCTGCCGGGGCGGTGAGCCCCTCGACGAAGTCGGCGGCTCCCTCGCCGCTCACGCGGGCGAGGGCACTGAACGGGGGCAGCCCGAGCTCGCGGCGACGGCGGGCCTCGACCTTCACCAACCTGCCCGGGTCGGCAAGCAGCGCTGCCTGCAACACCTCGTGCTCGGGTCGGAAGGTCTGCACCAGGATCCTGCCGCCGTCGCGTCGGGAACCGACCAGACGAGCACCGCGCACGAGCAGCGCCATCGCCTGTTCGGCGGCGCGATAGCGCGGCGCGAGCAGTTCGGCGTCGATGTCGACGAACGCCACCACATCGGCATCGCGCACCC
>JBILUM010000265.1:0-4704 GCA_044370995.1 Ilumatobacteraceae bacterium
GAGCAGGGTGGGTCTGACCAGTTCGACGGCGAAGTGGACGAGGTCGTCGACGGTGCTCCACACCTGGTGTGCCGGTGAGCCGCGCAGTTCGCTGCCGGTCATGCCGAGCGGCTCGAACACCGCCTCGGCGAGGTAGCGGTCGAAGGGCATCTGCGCGGCGGCCGAGACGGCGTCGGCAGCGAGCTCGATGCCGGTGTTGGAGTAGATGCGCCGCTTGCCGGGTTGCGTGATCGGATCGGGTCCGTCGAACGGGTAGCCGCCCGCGTGGGCGAGCAGATGGCGGAGCGTGCAGCCGGGTTGGCCGATCGGGTCGTCGAGGGAGAGCAGACCTTCCTCGACGGCGACGAGCACGGCCCAGGCGGCGAGCGGCTTGGAGATCGACGCGATCCGGTATGGGCGGGTGGCGTCGCCCTCGGTGGCGATGTCGGGCGGTGTGCCGGGTGTGACCACGACGCTCGCCGCGCTCACATGCGGCACGGGCCAGTCACGGACCAGCTGGAGTGCTCGCATCGCGTGCTCGGGTGTCTGGTGCTCGCCGCCGGTGATGATCAGGCCAGACCCGACACCCGCAGCGACTCGGCCACGTGGAACGCGAGGTCGAGACTCTGGCGGGCGTTGAGCCGCGGGTCGCACACCGTCTGGTAGCGGTCGGCGAGCTCGGAGTCGAGGATCTTGTCGGCCCCGCCGATGCACTCGGTGACGTTGTCGCCGGTGAGCTCGACGTGGATGCCGCCGGGCCAGGTGCCCTCGCCGTGGTGGGCGCGGACGAAGCCGTCGATCTCGGCGCAGATGTCGGCGAAGTCGCGGGTCTTGTGACCGCTCGCCGAGGTGAACGTGTTGCCGTGCATCGGGTCGCAGGCCCACACGACGGGATGGCCCGAGTCGCGCACGGCACGCAGGATGGGCGGCAGCGCAGCTTCGACCTTGCCGGCGCCCATGCGGCTGATGAGCGTGAGCCGGCCCGGGATGCGGGCCGGGTTGAGCCGCTCGCACAGTTCGATCACGTAGTCGGTGGGGGTGCTGGCGCCGACCTTGCAGCCGATCGGGTTGCCGACGCCGCGGAGGAACTCGACGTGCGCGCCGTCGAGTTCGCGGGTGCGCTCGCCGATCCACAGCATGTGTGCCGAGCAGTCGTACCAGCCGCCGGTGAGCGAGTCCTGCCGGGTGAGCGCTTCCTCGTAGCCGAGCAGGAGGGCCTCGTGGCTGGTGTAGACGTCGACCTCGCTGAGGTTGTGGTTGTTCTCCACCTCGACGCCGCAGGCGCGCATGAACTTGAGGGCGCGGTCGATCTCGTTGGCGAGCTGCTCGTAGCGGCGGCCTTCGGGGCTCGACTCCACGAACTCCTGGGTCCAGGCGTGCACGCGGGTGAGGTCGGCGAATCCGCCCTTGGTGAAGGCGCGCACGAGGTTGAGCGTGGACGCCGACTGGTGGTAGGCCTGCACGAGCCGCTCGGGGTTGGGCACGCGTGCGGCCTCGGTGGGCGTGGGGTCGTTGACGATGTGTCCGCGGAAGCTGGGCAGCTCGAGGTCGCCGACCTTCTCGTAGTTGCTCGAGCGGGGCTTGGCGAACTGGCCGGCGATGCGGCCGACCTTCACCACCGGCACGCCGAGGGAGTAGGTGAGCACGACGGCCATCTGGAGGATGACGCGCAGCTTCTCGCGGATGTTGACGGCGGAGAACTCCTCGAAGCTCTCGGCGCAGTCACCGGCCTGGAGGAGGAACGCGTTGCCGGCGGCGACCTGTGCGAGCGACGACTGCAGCGAACGCGCTTCGCCGGCGAAGACCAGCGGGGGATAGGAGGAGATCTGCTTCAACGCCCGGTCGAGGTCGCCCGAGTCGGGCCACTCCGGTTGCTGATTGGCCGTGTGCGATTGCCACGACGAGGGGCTCCAGTCCTTTGCCACGGCTGGAATGCTAGCGACGGGCCTCCAGCTGACGGCAGAGGGAATCGCCGGGGTCGGTGTCGAGGGTGGCGTCGGGGCCGGGAAGGCCGGGCCCGAGCGGGCCGGTGAAGGCGAACAGCACCTGTTCGCCGTCGACCTCGAGGACCAGTTGGCCGACGATCGGGTCGGCGACGAGATCGAACGAGACGGTGCGGTCGTCGGGCAGTGCGACGGTGTCGCCGGTGACGGTGGTGACGGTGGCGCCGTCGATCTCGGCCACGAAGGAGACCCGTCCATCTGCGACGGTCGCGTCGACGAGCCAGGTGTCGCCGCCGGCCACGAGCGTGCGGTCGTCGCCGAGGGCGAGCGTGCCGCTGAGGCGGCGGCCGTCGTTCGATCGTTCGAGCGCGACCCAGACGCCCTGCTCGGCGATGTAGACGCCGCTGCAGCGCCCGGTGGTGACGTCACGATCGAGTGCGACGACGCCGTCGCGGGGGAACGGCATGCCCGCGACGAGATCGACGAGTGCCGGTGCGGGGTCGCCGAAGATCCAGCCGTCGACGCGGTAGCGCCACTCGGTGAACGCGGGTTCCTTGAGCTGTTGGGTCCACAGGGCGAGCGAGACGTTGCACCATGCGCCCCAGGCGACGAGCGCGACGGTGGCGAGCCCGGCGGCGCGCCGCCAGGCGGGCGAGGGGAGCGCGAGCGTGGCGAAGGCGAACGCCGCGGGCACGAGCAGCATCGGCAACATGTCGACCAGGTAGCGGTTGCCGATGAAGCCGATGGTGAACGTGGGGCCCGCGGCGATCGCGCCTCCGACGGTGAGGGCGAGCAGCGGCCACGACCGGGTGCGCACGATCAGCACGATGCCCACGACGGCGGCGGCGAGCAACAGGGTGGCCGACGTGGTGAGCGAGGCCGATGGGGTGATGGTCTCGAGCGGGTACGAGCTGCGGTCGGTGGCGAGCGGCCCGTAGCGGATGAACGGGAAGAGGCGCTCGACGCGCACCGTGTCGGGTCGCAGGTACTGCACGACGGTGGTGCTGAGGAACTTCGGGGAGAAGAAGCTGTCACCGTTGCCGGCGAACCAGGCGGCGCGAACCGGGTCGTTGAGGCTGAGCAGTTGCAGTTGCCCGGGCAGCTTGGTGGGGGAGCCGAACTTGGCCCAGTTGGTCGCGGCGTGGATCGCGAACCCGAGGGCCGACGAGCCGACGACGACCCCGACCTGTTTCGGCACGGTGATCCGTCGCCGCTGGTCGGGCATCTCGCTCGAGGAGATGATGCGCGACCGGAACGCGATGACGACGGCGAGGCACGCGCCTGCCGCGATGCCGATGCCCACCGAGGCGCGGGTGAGGATGCCCGCCGCGAGGGGAACGGCCGCTGCGAGGTACTGGTGTCGCGTGGGTGAGGGGTGGGCGATCAGTCGCAGCGTGCCGACGATCGCCCACACGGCGAATGCTGCGGCCCACAGCTCGGTCTCGTGGTACACGCTCACCCAGCCGGCGAGGAACAGCACCGGCGAGCAGGCGGCCGCGGCGACGAACCCGGCGACGCGGCGGGTGGAGGCGGTGGGGCCGAGGTGGCGCACCAGGTGGAAGCACGCCGTGCAGTACGCCATGAACCCGACGATCATCGACACTCGTGCGAGGCGGCCGGCGAACACGTCGCCGAACACGGCGAACGGGAGTCGGACCAGGGCGAGGAACGGCCCGTAGTAGAGGTACGTCTTCCCGTCGATCAGGAAGCCCTCGGGCCCGGGCACCTCGGGGCGAACGGCGAGGCGGAAGCGCAGGAACGAGCGGGCCTGCTCGTCGTAGAAGTCGTTGCTGTACGCCTCGCGCGTGAACAGCTGCCACGGCTGGAAGCGGCACACGATCAGCGCGAACACCACCGTCGCCGCGATCGTGACGACACGAGCGACGCGGATGGTGCGCGCTGCGGGGTCAGCGGGGTCGGTCGGTCGCCACATCGGGCGTGCCGTGGCCGTGCTGGTCGCTGCTGGGCAGGTGGCCGCCGTGCAGGTCGTGGCGTTCGTCGAGCGGCTGGTCGAGCGCCGGGTTGACGTCGAGCTCGTACACGAACTGGTAGGCGAACATCGTCGGCCACAGCCGCACGAGCGCCCGGTCGACGAGGGCGGCGAGGCGGCCGACGCTGCGGTCGGTGGACACCTTCAACGCGTCGAACGGCAGCCCGGTGTGGCGCCGGTCGATCGGTTGCAGGCCGGCCTGTTGGGCCATGCGCACGAACGAGCGGCGGGTGAAGAAGCGCACGTGCGTTGCGTCGAGGATGCCGCGCTGGTCGTAGTCGAACAGGCCGAGCGCAGTGCGGCCGCGCGGGTACCAGTGCGAGATGTTCGGCACGCTGGCGATGACGGTGCCGCCGGGGCGCAGTCGGTGCGACATCTCCTGCAGCAGCTGCTGTGGGTTGCGGACGTGTTCGATCACGTCGGCGGCGAGGACGACGTCGAAGTCGCCGCCCACATCGTCGGGCAGTCCGCGTTCGAGGTCGGCCTGCACGAAGTGGTGCATGCGGTCGCGCACGCCCGGTTCCTCGGCGAGGTCGACGCCGGTGACGTGGTGGCCCTGGGCGACGAGCGCCTCGGCGAGCCAACCCGGACCGCAGCCGACGTCGAGCACGCGCATGGGCGGTCGGGGCTGCATGAACTGCAGCACGCGCCCATGTGAGCTGTGTGCGGATGGTTTGTACGCGTAGGGCTCGGTGACCCGACCCACCTCGCCGGAACCGAAGCCGGTGCGGCCGAGGCGGTGACGCACGGTGTCGATCATGATGTCGCGGGCGTACGCGATGCCGTTGACCC
>JBILUM010000266.1:0-4701 GCA_044370995.1 Ilumatobacteraceae bacterium
CGACCTGACCCTTCGCCAGGTCGACCTGGCGTCGCTCGCCAGCGTGCGCACCTTCGCCGAGGGCTTCCTCGCCGACCACGGCACGCTCGATGTGCTGATCAACAACGCCGGCATCATGGCCTGCCCACAGGGCACCACGGTCGACGGGTTCGAGGTGCAGTTCGGGACGAACCATCTCGGCCACTTCCTGCTCGGCGTCCTCCTCGCCCCGACCTTGGTGGCAGGTGCGCCGAGCCGTCTCGTGTCGCTCAGCTCGCGCGGCCACGCCTTCGCGAACGTCGACCTCGACGACTGGAACTTCGAGCACACCACCTACGAACCGTTCGTCGCGTACGGCCGGGCCAAGACGGCCAACGCCTTGTTCGCCGTCGGCTTCCAACAGCGCTACGACGGCGCCGGCGTGCAGGCCTTCTCGGTGCACCCCGGCGGCATCCACACCGAGCTCGGTCGGCACATGACCCCCGAGGTCATCCAGACGCTCATGGCGCGCGTCGCCGACAGCGGCCGTGAGTTCGCCTGGAAGACGATCCCGCAGGGTGCGGCCACCTCGGTGTGGGCGGCCACCGCAGCCGAACTCGACGGCCACGGTGGTGCGTACCTCGAGGACTGCGGCGTCGCCGCCGTCTCCGACGACGAGAGCGCCAACACCGGTGTGCGCGCCTACGCCGTCGATCCCGACGCGGCCGACCGGTTGTGGACCCTCAGCGAGCGACTCGTCGGACTGAGCTGATCACTCGGCCTCGCGAGCCACCAGGGTCGCGGTGAGGTCGAGCCGCTCGCCGTCGCGCAGCACCGTCAGCGTCAACACGGTGCCTGCCCGGCCGTCGCGGATCGCGGCGATCAGACCGCCCTGGCCGCTCACCGGCCGTCCATCGGCAGCGATCACGACGTCGCCGACCTCGAAGCCGGCCTCCGCCGCTGGGCTGCCCTCGGTGACCTCCGCGATCACGGCACCGGCGCCACCGTCGTTGCGATCCTCGATCGCCACGCCGAGGAAGCCCTCCGCCGGCGTCTCGCCGCCGGACGATGCGCGCAAGGTGTCGATCTCGGCGAGCAGGGTGCGGGCCGAGATCGCGAAACCGACGTTGCTGGCCGAACGCGTGGCGTTGCCAGTCGCAACCGCGGTGTTGATGCCGATCACCTCGCCACGGGCGTTCACCAGCGGACCGCCGGAGTTGCCCGACGAGATGGCGGCATCGGTCTGCACGAGGCCGCCGAGCGCACCGATCTCGGTGACGAGCGTGCGGTCGAGCGCCGACACCACGCCCGTGGTGACGCTCGCTCCACCGTCGAGCCCCAGGGCGAAGCCGATCGCCACGACGGGCTCGCCCACCCGGACGTCATCAGGCGCGGCGATCGTGGCCGCCGGCAGCCCGGTGGCATCGATGCGCAGCAGGGCGAGGTCGTTCGGCGCGTCGACGGCGAGCACCTCGGCATCTCGCGGCTCGGTCTCGCCGTCGAGACGCACGCGCACCTCGTCGGCACCGTCCACCACGTGTGCGTTGGTGACGATCTCGCCGTCGCTCGTGATGATGACACCGGTGCCGGTGCCGAGCACCTGATCACCCACCAGGTTGCTGATCGTGACCGTGCTCGGGCCGACCTTCTCGGCCACCGCGACGACATCGACGTCGGCCAGCGACACGACACCGGTGCCGGTGCTGTCGAGACCGTCGCCGCCATCGGCGACGAGCGGCGGCTGCGACGACGGACCGGAGGCGCCACCGCCGTCGGCGAGTCCGGCACCGATCGCGCCGCCGACGCCACCGGCGCCGAGCGCGAGTGCGACGGCACCGACGGCCAGTGGCCAACGACGGCGACGAGCCGTGTGAGGGACTGCCGGCGCGGGCGGCGCGGGCGGAAACGGAGGGGCCGGCGGCGGGAACGAACCGGCGGGGGACTGCAGCGGGGGGAGCTCCATGGTGTCCATGCCCATGAGTATGGAGAGCGATGGCCGTTCGGATGGTGAGAAGCGGGTGTGAACTCGTTGAAATCCGATGTCACCTGATGTCACCCGATGCCAGCTGATGCCAGCTGATGTCATCTGGTGTCTGGACACGTCGGGATCGGGCGCCCGCCGACTCCTGTGGGCGCCCCCGGAGAGACTCGAACTCCCAACCCACGGGGTAGAAACCCGCTGCTCTATCCATTGAGCTACGGAGGCATGTGCACGTGAACGCGTACGGGCGACAGCCTAGGGCAGCCGCCATCGCCGCAGACCTGGTTCGAGGTCGACCGGTCAGCCGAGGGCGCCGGCTCAGCCGAGGGCGAGCAGCTCGCGCCGGAGCAGGTCGAGCGAGGAGATCACGCTCATCTGGCGCATCTGGTCGCGCAGTCCCGGCATGCGCAGCGTGCGGGTGACGGTGCGCCCGTCCGGCAGGGCGATCCCGACGCACAGGGTGCCGACCGGCATGCCGTCCTGCTCGGTGGGGCCGGCCACCCCGGTGAGCGACAGCGCGACATCGGCGTGCAGGACCCGGCGGGCACCGACGGCCATCTGCTCGGCCGCCTGCTCGCTGACGACGGGGCCGCGGTCGACGCCGAGCACGTCGAACTTCACCTCGCTCGCGTAGCTGACGACGGACCCGACGAACACCTGACTCGCGCCCGGCACGTTCGTGATCCGTCCGGCGACGAGACCGCCGGTGACCGACTCGGCCAACCCGAGGCTCCACCCGCGCCGGCGGAGCAGGTCGAGCACGACCGACTCCATCGTGTCGTCGTCGATGCCGAAGACCTGGTCACCGAGGATGCCGCGGATGCGGGCCTCCACCGGTTCGAGCAGTGCCGCCGCCTCGGCAGCGGTGGGCGCCTTGGCGGTGAGGCGAACCTTGATGCCCTCCCACCCGCTCGCGAGGAACGCGAGCGTGGGGGTGCCCGCGGCCTCGAGGTCGTCGATCACCGGGTCGAGCCGTTCGTTGAGGCCGCTCTCGCTCTCGCCCCACGTGCGCAGCGTGCGGCTGACGATCACGGACGGGTCGCCGTTTCGTCGGCGGAGGTCGGGCAGCACGGCGCGCTCGAGCATGTCCTTCATCTCGTGCGGCACGCCGGGTACGGCGTAGATCACCTTGTCGACGCCGTCGACGACGACCGGGCAGATCAGCCCGGGCGCGGTGCCGCGGGTCTGGCGGATCAGTTCGGCGCCGACGGGCACCAACGCCTGGCGCAGGTTGTTGTCGGCCATCGGCCGGTTGCGCGAGGCGAACAGGTCGCGGATCACCTGTGCCACCGACTCGTCGTGCACCAGTTCGACGCCCATCACCGCGGCGATCGCCTCGCGGGTGAGGTCGTCGTGGGTCGGCCCGAGGCCACCGCAGACGATGACGGCGTCGGCGTCGGCGAGCACGTCGCGCAGCACCCGCTCCATCCGGCCGAGGTTGTCGCCCACCTTCACCTGGAGCAGCGAGTCGATCCCGCTCGCGGCCAGGTGCTCGCCGATCCACGACGAGTTGGTGTCGACGATCTGCCCGAGCAGCAACTCGGTGCCGATCGCCACGACGTCGCACCTCATGCCGGGGTCTCCATCGGCGTCAGCCGACCTGCGTGATGTTGGGCGTGGCGACCGCACGCTTGCCGGCCTGCGCCCGCCACAGGTACTGGCCGCCGCTGATCAGGGCGAGCGCCACCGAGATCCACAGCAGCCCCTTCCACAGCCAGGTCGCATCGAGCGCTGTGATCGGCAGGATCGCAAAGCCGACCGCGAGCTGCTGGGTGACCGTCTTCCACTTGGCGATCTTGCTGGCCGGCACGCTGACGCCCTTGGCCCCGACGAACGTGCGGTACAGGCTGATCGCGATCTCGCGAGCGGCGATGATCACGACCGGCACCACCCAGAACACATCGCGGCTCACCAGGGTGAACATCGCGCCGAGCACCAGCACCTTGTCGGCCAACGGGTCGAGGAACGTGCCGAAGTTGGTGACGCCGTGGCGACGGGCCAGGTAGCCGTCGATGCCGTCGCTCGAGCAGAGGAAGAACCACAGCACGAACGCCAGCCACGCGCCGCCCGGCTCCTCGGGGATGAGGAGGAACATCAGCGGGGCGATCAGCACCCGTCCGACCGTGACCAGATTGGCCCACGTGGCGATCTTGCTCGGGTCGACGGGCACGGATCAGCTCCCCACGAGCGCGTCGACCGGTTCGGCGATCAGATCGGGACCCATCGCGTCGACAATACGCACCTCGACGAAGGTTCCCGGTACGAGATCGTGCGGCACCTCGACGATGCCGTCGATCTCGGGCGCCTCACGGTGACTGCGGGCGGTGCCCGGCTCGTCGACGAGCACCGTGGTGGTCGTGCCGATCAGGTCGTCGCGCCGGCGGGCGGTGATCTCGTCCTGCAGTTCGCGCAGTTCGGCGAGGCGGTCGTTCATCAGGCTCCGGTCGACCGCACCGTCGAGGGTGTAGGCGTGGGTGCCCTCCTCGGGCGAGTACGAGAAGAACCCGCACCAGTCGAGCTCGGCCTCCTCGACGAAGCGGAGCAGCTCGTCGTGGTCCTCCTCGGTCTCGCCCGGGTACCCGACGATGAAGTTGCTTCGGAAGGCGGCGCCCGGCTCGCGGTCGCGGATGTCGGCGATGCGGCGCAGGAAGCGGTCGCCGTCGCCCCACCGGCGCATGCGGCGCAGCAGGGGCTTGCTCACGTGCTGCAACGACAGGTCGAAGTACGGCACGCCCGTGTCGCAGATGGCGACACGTGCTGCA
>JBILUM010000636.1:0-4699 GCA_044370995.1 Ilumatobacteraceae bacterium
CGGCACCACACCGAACACGCCCGGCGGCAGACCGGCAGCGTGAGCGAGCTCTGCCAGGCGCAGCGCGCTGGCACTCGCCAGTTCGGTGGGCTTCAGCACCACGCAGTTGCCTGCCGCCAGCGCCGGCACCGACTTGGTGAGCGCGACGAACAACGGGAAGTTCCACGGGCCGAGCACCCCCACAACACCGCGAGGCACCCGGCGGGCCGGGGCTTCGGTGTCGGCAGCAATGTCGGGAATGAGGCCGACGATGTCGCGCACGATCGAGGCCACCATCGCGGCATCGCCGGTGGTGATGCCGATGGGCACCCCCACCTCCATCGTGTCGAGCAGCGCCAGTTCGTCGGCGTGCTGTTCGATCAGGTCGGCCAGGCGCAGCAATGCCTCACTGCGACCGGCGGCGTCGCGCGCCCAGCCACTGCTCGCGAACGCCCGACGGGCGGCGCCGACGGCCAGGTCGATGTCGACCGGGTCGCCCGCGGGAAGGTTCCAGAGCACCGCTTCGGTGGCCGGATCGATCGAGGCCAGGGTGGCCGTTCCGTGCGACTCGATGCGGCGTCCGTCGACGAACGGACGGAGGTCGATCTCGTGCATGTGGTGTCCCCCTGGAGCGGCGGCGCAGATGGAGGCCCTTGCGCCTGTCCGCAGGAGCGTAGTTTACTTACGCAAGCCCCGGCAGGGGTATGACGAAGGGGGACAGGCGATGCGTGGGTTCACGAGGCGATCGGCGATCGCGCTTGCGTTGGTGGCGGCACTCGGTGTGGCTGCCTGCGGTGGTGACGACGACAGTTCGGGCGGCGGTGGCGGTGGTGGCGCCGGCGTCGAGGTCGACACGATGGTGTGGGCCATCCAGTCGCCCGTCCAGTCGATGGACCCGGCCATCGTGGCAGACGTGCCCACCCTGCGCGCTCAGACCGCAGCCTTCGACCGCGTGCTGTCGATCGACAACAACGGCGTCGTGCAGCCGTGGATCGCGAGCAAGTTCGACACGAGCGACCCGCTGAAGCTGGTGCTCACGATCCGCGACGACGTGAAGTTCTGGGACGGCACGGCGATGACCGTCGACGACGTGGTCTACTCCATCGCCCGCCACGTGGGGCCCGACAGCACCTCGGTCCAGTCGTTCAACTTTGCCGTGGTCACGTCGGTCGAGGCCACCGACGCGTCGACGGTGACGATCACCCTGAGCGCAGCCGATCCTGGTCTGCCGGCGAAGCTGTCGGTGTGGGCCCAGGTGCGCCAGCAGAAGTACGACGAGGCCGCCGGCGAGGCGGCCGGCGGGTCGGACAAGCCCGGTATGGGCACCGGCCCCTACAGCATCACCTCGTACTCGTCGGCCGACGGTGTGAAGCTCACCCGCAATGACGACTACTGGGCGGGCAAGCCCAAGGTGAAGGAGCTCGAGTTCAAGGTGATCGGCGACCCCGACACGGCTCGCCTGGCGATGAGCAGCGGTGAGATCGACGGGTTCTTCGACGTGGCGCTCATCGCCACGCGCCAGTGGGACGAGCTCGAGAACGCGACGATGACCTACGTGGTCGGTGCCTACAACGACTTCTTGTCGATGAACGTCACCCGCGCTCCGTTCGACGATGTGAACGCCCGTATCGCCATCGGCCACCTCATCGACCGCGCCGGCCTCCTCGGCCCGCTGTTCAACAGCCGGGCCACCGTGGCGCAGAGCGTCGTGCCCGCCATCCAGATGTCGGGCACCTTCGGCGACGACGGCGCGACGAAGATGTACGAAGCCATCGGCGCGCTGCCCGAGTTCTCCATCGACAAGGCGAAGGAAGCCCTCGCCAAGTCGGCCACGCCCGACGGCTTCACGCTCGACCTCGCTGTCGACACCAGCCAGCCGTGGATGTCGCCCCTGGCCCAGCACCTGGCCGAGAACGCCAAGCAGGTGGGCATCACCATCAACGTGAAGCAGGTGTCGGCCGCCGACTGGGGTGCGGGTCTGCTCGATCCGGCCGGAAGCCCGTTGCAGCTGGTGGCCCTCGCTGCCGGCACACCGTGGGCCGGTGAGCTCCCGCCCGTCATCTTCGGCACCACGGCAGGATTCCCCCTCACCGGCTACGGCGACGACGAGATCGACGCCCTGGCGGGTTCGGTCGCAACGGCGGCAACGGTCGATGCCCTGCGCCAGCCGCTGCAGGATCTGCTCACCAAGGCCACGGCCGACCTGCCGTATCTGCCGCTGTTCGACGAGCAGGTGGCCACCGCCATCTCGAACGAGTTCGTGTGGGAAGGCGGCTACTCGTACTACGCGCTGTCGCAGGCATGGCCGCTGCAACTCGGTGGAGCCGGGTGACGCTCACTGCCTACGCGTTGCGCCGCATCGCGGCGATCCTCGTCATCCTCGCGGTGCTGTCGTTGCTGGTGTTCGGGCTGCTGGCCCTGATGCCGGGTGACCCTGCGCTCACGCTGCTGGGGCCGAAGGCGTCGACGCCCGAGGCCCTGGCAGCGGTGCGCGAGCGGTTCGGCCTGAACGATCCGTTCCTCACGCAGTACGCGCGGTGGGTGGGCAATGCCGTGCGCGGCGACTTCGGTGAGTCGATCTACTCGGGCGATGCGGTCACCACGCTCATCGCCGACCGGGTGGGGGTCACTGCCTGGTTGGCGGTGTACGCCCTGGTGCTGACCGTGCTCGTCGCCGTGCCACTCGGCCTGGCCGCCGGAACCCGCACGGGCTCGCGCACCGATCGCGCAGCCACCGCGATCAGCCTCATCACCCTGAGCGCCCCCACGTTCGCCGTGGGGTTTCTGCTCATCTACGTCTTCGCTGTGAAGCTCGACCTGTTCCCGTCGTTCGGCGCCGGTGAGGGCTTCTTCGACACCCTGTGGCACATGACGCTGCCTGCCGTCACCCTGGCTGCGGGGCAGACCGCGGTGCTGCTGCGCCAGACGCGGGCCGCCACGATGGATGTGGCCGAACGCGACTTCGTCACCTTCGCCCGGGCCCGCGCCATCAGCCCGGGCCGCATCCGCCAGCGGTACCTGCTGCGCAATGCCTCGCTACCGATCCTCACCTCGGCCGGGTTGCTGCTGGCCTACGGCCTCACCGGAGCGGTACTGGTGGAGAACGTGTTCGCCCTGCAGGGCCTCGGCACGCTGCTGGTGCGGTCGGTCGCGCAACTCGACCTGCCGGTGGTGCAGGGGCTGGCCATGTTCACCGCACTGCTCGTGCTGCTCACCAACCTCGTGGTCGACCTCCTCTACTTCGCGCTCGACCCACGGTTGCGGCGTGCGGCGGTGGCGTCGTGACCGCGGCCGTGCAGCCCATGACGGTTGCCGATCCGGCACGCGGGGTGCGCTGGGGGTGGCTGTTCTGGGCCGCCGTCGGTGTGGTGGCGCTGGCCGTGCTGGCTGCGTTGACGGTGCGGTGGATCGCCCCGTACGAGCCGTCGGCACAGAACCTGGTCGACAGCGGGCAGGGGCCGAGTGGTCAGCACTGGCTGGGCACCGACCAGCTGGGCCGCGACATCTTCTCGCGCCTGCTCGCCGGGGCGCGCACCGGCCTGATCGGGCCGTTGGTGGTGGCCATCGGCGCGGGTTTCATCGGCACCGCGCTCGGGCTGTGGACCGGATACGCGGGCGGGGCGGTCGACTCGGTGGTGATGCGCACGATCGACCTGATGTACGCAGTGCCGCCGCTGCTTGTCGCCATCGTGGTGGTGGGCCTGTTCGGCGGCGGCTACTGGCTGGCGGTGGGGGTGCTGATCGTGCTGTCGGCACCGGGCGACGTGCGCATCGTGCGTGCCACCGTGATGGCCCAGCGCGAACTGCCCTATGTGGCGGCGGCGCGCACCGTGGGGGTGGGCCCGCTGCGCATCGCGGTGCGGCACGTGCTGCCCAACGTGACGCCTACGGTGGTGGCCAACGTGCTGCTGCAGTTCGTGGTGGGCCTGATCGCCCTGTCGGGCCTGGCGTTCCTGGGTCTCGGTGTCGAGGCCGGCGCGCCCGACTGGGGCCTGATGGTGGCCGAGAACCGCGGCATCCTCGACCTCAACCCGTGGGCGGTCATCGGGCCCGCGGTGTGCATCAGCCTGCTCGCCATCGCGGTCACGGTCATCGGCGACCGCGTGTACGAGGTGCTCTCACAGCGGACGGCAGCGCGATGAACGAGCCGCTGCTCAGCGTCGACGATCTCGGCATCGCCATCGACCACCGCGAGTTGGTGCACAGGGTGTCGTTGCACTTGGCTCGCGGCGAGTCGCTGGCGCTGGTGGGCGAGAGCGGGTCGGGCAAGTCGCTGACGGCTCGCGCCCTGGTGTCGCTGCTGCCCAGCGGACTGCGCTCGACGGGCACGCTGCATGTCGACGGCGTCGAGGTCGATCCGACGGCGCGCTCGGCCGGCCACCGCGGCCGCCAGGTGGCGCTGCTGCTGCAGGACCCGTTCACGATGCTGAACCCGACGATGACGGCGGGCGACCACATCGCCGAGACGTTGTCGGCCGCGGGCCGGCCGCCGGCTGAGGTGCCGGATGAGGTGACGCGTCGCCTCGCCGAGGTGGGCATCACCGACCCGTCGGTGGGCGGCCGGTATCCGTTCGAACTGTCGGGTGGCATGTCGCAGCGCGTGGCGCTGGCGGCAGCGCTGGCCAACGACCCCGGTGTGCTGGTGGCCGACGAGCCCACCACTGCGCTCGATGCCACCACGCAGCGCGAGGTGTTGGCGTTGCTGCGGCGCATCCAGACC
>JBILUM010000267.1:0-4698 GCA_044370995.1 Ilumatobacteraceae bacterium
CACCAACATCGACCTGATGGTGCAGACGTCGCTGCCCGACGATCCGTACTTGCGTCCCGAGCTCGTCCGCTACTTCCCGACGCCGCTGCGCGAACGGTTCGCCGAGCAGATCGATCGCCACCGATTGCGGCGCGAGATCATCGCCACCCAGATCGGGAACCAGATGGTGAACATCTCCGGCATCAGCTTCGACCACCGGATGCTCGAGGACACGGGCGTCGGGGTGGTCGACGTGACCCGCGCCTGGATCGCGGCTCGCGACGTGTTCGATGCCGTCCGCTGGTGGGACCAGATCGAGGAGCTCGGCGCCGACGTGCGCCTCGACGTGCAGGTCGAGCTGTTCCTCGAGGTGCGCCGGATGCTCGAGCGCGGCGTGAGCTGGATCCTTCGTCACCGTCGTCCGCCGGTGGAGATCGCCGAGCTCGTCGCACAGTTCCGTGCACCGATGGAACGACTCGCGACCGCGCAGGACGAGGTGCTCACCGGACGCATGCGCGAGCTCACGTTCGCGTTGGAGGCGGGCCGATTGGCGTCGAGTGTGCCCGAGGGTCTCGCGCAGCGGTCGGCGATGTGGCCGTTGGCCCACACCGCGTTCGACGTGATCGAGATGGCAGCCCGCTCTGGCGCCGACGTCGCGAGCGTGGCGACGGCCTACTGGGAGATGTTCGAAGCCGTCGACGTCGGGTGGCTGTGGGACGCGGTGGGCGCCCTGCCACGCAGCAACCGGTGGCAGACCCAGGCCCGCTCTGCACTCCGCGACGACCTGCTCGCTGCACTGGCCGACCTCACCGACGATGCCGTCGGAACGGGTGGTGTGGGCAGCGTGGAGGCGTGGAAGGCGGCGAACGAGCGAGTGCTCGGGCGAGCTGCGGCGATGTTCACCGAGATCCGGCGAGCCGAGAGCTACGACGTCACGACGCTGTCGGTCGCGCTGCGCCAGTTGCGCAACCTGGTGCTCACCACCGTCCGCAGCGGCTGACGTCGCCCGGTCGGGCGGTCCGTCGTCAGCGCGGGCGCCCGGTGCCGGCGGGGGAGCGCGGATAGCGTGGTTCGAGCCATGAACGCCCCTCGCACCACGCCCCGGTTCCGCATCGCGCCCTCGCCCACCGGCTACTTCCACGTGGGTGGCGCACGCACTGCGCTGTACAACTGGGCGCTCGCCAAGCGCCTCGGCGGCACGTTCGTGCTGCGCATCGAGGACACCGACGCCGAGCGCAACCGGCCCGAGTGGAACCAGGGGATCATCGACGCGCTCGCGTGGATCGGCATCCACGCCGACGACCCCACGTTCGAGGGCCCGTACTTCCAGAGCCAGTACGCCGACCAGCACGTCGCCGAGGCGCAGCGGCTGTTCGCGAGCGGCGCTGCGTACTACTGCGACATGACGCCCGACCAGATCCAGGAGCGGGCGAAGGCCGAGGGTGTCACGGGTTACGCCGGCTGGTCGCGCGAGCTCGGCCTCGGTCCCGGACCGGGTCGGGTGCTGCGATTCCGCGTGCCCGAGGGATCGACCGTCGTGACCGACCTCGTGCGCGGCGAGGTCACCTTCGACAACGCGACCATCGAGGACTTCGTGCTCCTGCGCGGCAACGGCTCGCCGATGTTCCTGCTCGCCAACGTGGTCGACGACGTCACCATGGGCATCAGCCACGTGATCCGCGCCGAGGAGCACCTGCCCAACACGCCCAAGCAGCAGATGCTGTGGGAGGCGCTCGGCCACGAGCCGCCGGTGTGGGCACACGTGCCGCTCCTGGTGAACGAGCAGCGCAAGAAGATCTCCAAGCGCCGCGACAAGGTGGCGCTCGAGAGCTATCGCGACGAGGGTTACCTCGCCGACGCGATGGTGAACTACCTCATGACGCTCGGCTGGTCGCCCGGCGACGAAGAGATCCAGCCGTGGGTGGCCATGCAGGAAGCGTTCGCGCTCGAGGATGTCGCGAAGTCGCCGGCGTTCTTCGACCTGAAGAAGCTCGCCGCCTTCAACGGCACCTACATCCGGGCGATGTCGGTCGACGAGTTCGTCGCAGCCACCGCGCCCTGGTGCGCCCAGTGGCGCGAGGCCCACCCCGATGCCGTGTGGGACGACGCGCAGTTCGCCGCGATGTCGCCGTTCATCCAGCAGCGCGCCACCACCCTGGCCGAGGCGCCCGGCGTGGTCGACTTCATGTTCCTGCCCAACCCGCAGTTCGACGAGAAGGACCTCTCGAAGGCGTGGGCGGTGGAAGATGCGGCGGCGTTGGTGGCAGAGACGATCGCTGCGTTCGAGACGTGCGACTGGACCCACGAGGCGATGAAGGCGGGGTTCGACGCGATCGCCGAGGCGCACGGGTTGAAGCCGGGCAAAGCGCAGGCGCCGATCCGCGTGGCGATCACCGGACGCACCGTCGGTCCGCCGCTGTACGAGGCGATGGAGCTGCTCGGTCGCGACGAGGTGCTGCGACGCCTGCGGGCGCTCCCCGGGGGCGTGCACGTCGCGTGAGCGACGATCTCTGGTCCGCCACCACGGCGCTCGTCGCGCCAGTGGTCGATCCCACGCCGGTGGGTGGCGTGCCGATCGTGCGGCGCCGTCGATGGCCGAAGCGACTGTTCGTGTCGCTGCTGGCGCTCGTGCTGGTCGTCGTCGGCTACCTCGGTCTGTCGCTGTACCAGGTGTGGTCGACGGGTCGCAGCGACCAGGCCCGTGCCGTCGACGCGATCGTGGTGATGGGGGCCGCGCAGTACGACGGCCGACCGTCGTTGCAGCTGCAGGCGAGGCTCGACCACGTGCTCGAACTGTGGGCGGCCGGCTACTCCGACACGATCGTGGTGACCGGCGGCAACCAGCCGGGCGATCGCTTCACCGAGGCGGACGCATCGGCCGACTACCTCGTCGGTCGGGGCGTGCCGGACTCGGCGATCGTGCGTGAGACCGTCGGCCGGTCGTCGTACGAGTCGCTGCAGGGCGTGGCCGAGTTGCTCGCTCCGTTGGGCAAGCGCACGGTGCTGATCGTCAGCGATCCGTTCCACCTGCTGCGCAGCCGGCTGTCGGCCGAGGAGTTGGGGCTCGAGGCGTACGTGTCGCCCACACCCACCAGCACCGTCACGGGCGGCGAGAGCCTGGCCAAGGAACTGAAGGAGGCCGCCGGCGTGGCCGTCGGGCGGATCATCGGCTTCGACCGCCTCCTCGACATCACCGGCTGAGCTTTCGTGGGCCACACGCCGCGTGTGGCGGCGTTTCGCTCACGGAAGACGGTCAGGCGGTGAGGGCGAGCTCGCCGTCGACGCGGTCCATGGTGTCGGCGACCAGTTGGAACGAGCGCATCCGATCGGCGGGCGCGTGGATGTTGGTGGTGATGATCAGCTCGTCGGCACCCGTCCGGGCGACGAGGTCGAGCAGGCCGGCACGCACCGTCTCGGGCGACCCGATCACGTGGCTCGAGGTCCAGCCGCGCACGATCTCACGCTCGAGCGGCGTGTACTCGTGGGCGGCCGCTTCCTCGGGCGTCGGGTAGACGTCGGGTCGACCCTGGCGGAGCCGGACGATGGCCAGGGCGCCGGATCCGGCGAGCCAGCGGGCGTGCTCGTCGGTGTCGGCGCACACGACGTTCACGCCGAGGGCGAGCTTCGGTACCTCGAGGTGACCCGGCCGGAACGACGCCCGGTACGCCTGCACGGCCGCATTGGTGTTGCCGCCGGCGAAGTGATGGGCGAACGCGAACGGCAGCCCGAGGTGACCGGCGAGCGTGGCGCTGTAGTCGCTGCTGCCGAGCAGCCAGATGTCGGGGGCGTAGCCCCGCGCCGGCACCGCATGGATGGTGCCGAAGGGATGCGACTCGGAGTACGAGCCGTCGAAGTAGCCCATCAGCTCGGCGAGCTGGCGGGGGAACTCGTCGGCGGCCTCGTGGCCCGCACCGCGGCGCAGCGCTCGTGCGGTGAGCCCGTCGGTGCCGGGGGCGCGACCGAGGCCGAGGTCGATGCGCCCGGGATGCAGCGCCTCCAACATGCCGAACTGTTCGGCGACGGAGAGGGCGGAGTGGTTGGGCAGCATGACGCCGCCCGAGCCCAGCCGGATGCGGCTGGTGGCCTGGGCGAGGTGGGCGATGAGCACGGCCGGCGACGAGCTCGCGATGCCCGGCATGTTGTGGTGCTCGGCCACCCAGTAGCGGCTGAACCCGAGCTCGTCGGCGAGGCGGGCCAGCTCGATCGACGAGCGCAGTGCGTCAGCCGGGGTGCTCCCGGACGAGACGGGGGCGAGATCGAGGATCGAGAGTGCGACGGGAGACATGCACTGCCCAACGTACCTCGGCGGTGCCGGTGTTCCCGGGGTGGGCGTCGGCGTGTGTGCGATGTGGCCTGGTGGTTCGCCGAGCGCGAACGATGCCCGCGCAATGAGGTGGGAGCGTCGGACCCGGCCGGTTACAATCTGTGCACCACGGGTGCCCGAAAGGGTGTCTCGATGGGGAATGGTGTAATTGGCAACACAGCAGTTTCTGGTACTGTTATTCAGGGTTCGAGTCCTTGTTCCCCAACCATCGCAGCTCCTCAGAGCTCGCACGAGCCGGTCCTCACGGGCCGGCTTCGTTCGTTTTCCGGAGTCGAGGGAGGCGCCCTTCGTCGGCGGGTTCTGTCGATGTGGATCTCGCCGACGTCGCGGCTGGTTCGGTCACAGCCGAACTCTCCCATGCGCGACGCGGCCGACGGTCCGGCACGGCACGGCCG
>JBILUM010000268.1:0-4686 GCA_044370995.1 Ilumatobacteraceae bacterium
ACGGTCGATCGGGCCGAGCTCGATCTGCCGAAGGGGCGGCGCATCCGACGCGGCGAGGCGACCTATGCCTACAAGCGCGACCGGTGCTTGCGGTGCGCGACGCCGATCCAGTCGGTCGAGCTCGCCGGACGCCCCTGCTATTTCTGTCCGACCTGCCAGCCGCAGTGACTGCCGCGGCTCAGACCGCGGTCCACGCCGGGGCGTCGGGGTCGCCGCGCCAGTAGCGGAGGCGCACCTCGGCCTCGGCTGCAGCGGTCGGATCGCCCCGACCCGCCTTCACCCGCATCAGCGTCGCTGCGACGAGCCGGAGTTCGGCGAGCGCCTCGGTGACGGGATCGCCCCGCATCGAGGCGCCGTAGCCAGCGGCTAACGCCTCGTACACGCCCGGCTCGCCACCCCACCGCGCCGTCCAGTTCAGCAGCGGGCCGTGGTCCCATGCGATGGGACCGAGGCACATCAGGTCCCAATCGAGCAGCATCGGTCCGGCAGCGGTGGGGATCACGTTGCCGGGGTGCACGTCGCCGTGGCAGAGCACGACCCGGTCGACGAGCGTCGTCCACGACCGTCGTTCGAGCGCCCGGTCGATGCCTTCCCGGGCGGCGCCGTCGAGGTCGGCGTCCACGTCGGCGAGCATGGCGTCGAAGTCCCACCACGGGAACGACGAGCACCACGGCGTCGGGTAGTGGGCGGAGGCCTCGGCGATGTCGTCTGGCCCGAGCGCGTGCAGTGTCGCGACCATCGCTCCGACCGCTGCCCAGTCGACCGGACCGGCAGGGTGTTCGCGCACCTGGGCGAGCACGGTGAGCTCGCCGCCGACGAACGGTTCGGTGTGGACGAAGCGCGGCACCCGGAGCCCGCGGGCGGTGAGCCACTCCCCCAGCCACACGGCGGCCCGCGCATCCACCGACGGACGGCCGACGCGCAGCACGACCTCCGGTCCGCAGGCGAACAGTGCGTTCATGCCCGACCTCAGCAGCGTCGGTGACGGCAGAGCCCAGTGCTCCGCGGCGTTGTGGGCCGCGGCGAGGGCGAGTGCGGCGTCGCCCGGCGGGCGCGACACGAACGGCAGCGTGATCGGCGGCGTCACGGGCAGCGGCCGATCAGACGGTGCGGCCGGGGTTGAGCCGGCCGGTGGGGTCGAAGCCGTCCTTCACACGACGGGCGATCGCGGCCACACCCGGGTCGACCGTGACGGGCGGGATCGCATCGGCCTCGACGTGCACGACGCCCATGCCGAGCTCGGCGACGAACGTTCCGGGCCGGAGCCCGGACGTGAGCTGCAGCGCGTCGGCCGGCCGGACCGCGTGGCGTGCGGCCGGCAGCGGTGGGGGCCCGTCGCTCGCGGCCAATCCGGTCCGCGTGGCCTGCTCGGCGACGTCGAGGTGATGCCCTTCGAGCAGGACGTGCACGTGGATGCCGTCCCACAGCACGGCGACCGGCCGGTGGACCGCGGCGAACACCGCCATCGGATCGTCGGTCGTCGCCGTGAACCACGCCGAGTGCGGTGCGATCGGACGCGTGCGCAGGATCACGTCGCCGAAGAACCCGATGGTGCCCTGTGATCCCACGAGCAGCCGGCACACGTCGAACCCGCTCACGTTCTTCACGGTGGGCCCGCCCGCCTTCACGACGACCCCGTCGGCACCGATGTAGTGCGCCTGCAACAACACGTCACGAACGGCGCCGTCGCCGAGCCGGCGGATGCCGCTGCGGCCGACTGCGAGCGCACCGCCCACCGTGCCGCCCTCGGGGAGCACCGTTCGTTGGCCGACCTCGGCGAGCGCCGCCGACAGCTGATCGACCGGGGTGCCCGCACCGCACGACACCGTCATCTCGTCGGCCTGGATCCACTCGATGCCCGACGGCGCCGACACGCACCGCACCCCCGCGACCGCACCGCCGCGGGTGCAAAGACCTGCGATCGTGACGGGATCGTCGGTGCCCACCTCGGCCGCGAATGCGGTCAGATCCACGCGCCCTCCGGCACCTCGTGCGAGTCGCCGCAGCTCGCCGGGCTCGGCAACACCTTGGTGGGATTCGCCAGGCCGGTCGTGTCGAACGCAGCGCGCAATGCCGCCTGCGCAGCGAGGTCGGCCGGCGCGAACATCAGCGGCATCAGGTCGCGCTTCTCGAGCCCGATCCCGTGCTCGCCACTCAACACACCGCCGGCGGCCACCGACACGCGCACGATCTCCTCGCCTGCGGCGTGCACCCGCTCGAGCACACCCGGTTCGCGCTTGTCGAACACCAGCAGTGGATGCAGGTTGCCGTCGCCGGCGTGGAACACGTTCATCACGAGGATCCCGTGGCGGTCGGCGATCTCGTAGACCTGACGGAGCACACCGGGCAGCGCTCGACGCGGCACGACCGTGTCGTGCAGGTAGTAGTTCGGCTTGATCCGGGCGACGGCCCCGAACGCGGTCTTGCGACCCTTCCAGATCAATGCCCGCTCGGCTTCGTCCTGAGCGACGCGCACGCTGCGGCAGCGATGCTCACGGGCGATCGCGACGATTCGCTCGACCTCGTCGGCCACACCGTGCACGGGGCCGGCCACCTCCACCAGCAGCAACGCCGCCGCATCCGTGGGCAGGCCGGCGTGGATGTAGGCCTCCACGGCCTGCACGCACAGTTGATCCATCATCTCCAGCGCGGCCGGCACCATGCCCGCCGCGATGATCGCGCTCACCGTCTGCGCGCCCTCGTCGACGGTGTCGAAGTCGAACAGCATGGTGCGCACGTCGGGCGGGTTCTGGGTGAGGCGCACACAGATGCGGGTGGCGATGCCGCACATCCCCTCGCTGCCGACGAAGGCGCCGCGCAAGTCGTAGCCGTCGGGCTCGCCGCCCTCGCTACCGAGCACCACCACGTCGCCGTCGGGCATGACCACCTCGGCCGCCAGTACATGGGCGGAGGTGACCCCGTCGGCGAGGCAGTGCGGGCCGCCGGAGTTGTTGGCGAGGTTGCCGCCGATCGAGCAGCTCTGCTGGCTGCTCGGGTCGGGCGCGAAGTGCAATCCGTGCACTGCGACGGCGCGGGTGAGGTCGAGGTTCAACACGCCCGGCTCGACCCAGGCGAGCCGGTTGACCGGGTCGACCGAGAGGATCCGGTTCATCTTGGTGAGCGTGATGACGAGCGCCCCACCGAGCGGTGTGGCACCGCCGGCGAGGCCGGTGCCCGACCCGCGGGCGACGAACGGCATACCGTGGTCGACGGCGATGCGCACCGCGGCGCGCACCTCGTCGGTGGAGGTCGGGAAACACACGATGCCGGCCGAGCCTTCGATGTTCGACGCGTCGCGCCGGTACAGGCCGAGCTCGGTGGCGGTGGTGCGCACCCGATCGTCGGACAGTGCGCTCCGAAGCGCTGCAGCAACCGGGCCGTCGGCCGCCGTGAGCGCGCCCGACGTGCGATGCGCAGGCGTCGCCGGTGTGGCGGAGGCAGCGGTCATCGCGACGCGGGTCAGGCTCGGCGCTTGTCGCGCTTCGGCCGGGCCCCGATGTCCTGTTTGGTGTCCTGCTTGGCGCCCTGCTTCGCGTCGCGCACCTGGCGCAGCACGATCACCTGACCGGCTTCGACAGGTCGACCGTCGACGAGCACGGTGTCGACGTCGGTGAGCTCGTCGGCGAGCGTGCTGGCCCGGCCGTCGAGCCGGGCGCGCAACTCCATCTCCTTGGTGCGCATGGCCCGCTTGCCCTCGCGCAGCGCGTCGGCGACGCGGTGACCACGCTCGCTGACCGATCCGGTGGCGCGCTTCGCGATCTGCACCGGTGCGAGTTCGTTGGCGACGGACTTCGCCTTCCTCTTCGCCGCGCCGACGCCCACGGCACCGGCCGCGACACCACCGACGAACCACGTGACCCGCTTCATCATGCTGCGCCTCCCCGCTCGATCGATCCGTCACTCACACCGGCGCGACCGCCCTTGGGATCCTTGCCGCGCAACCTCCGCACGGCCCGACTGGTGCCCGTCGCGAACGCTGCCGTCTTGATCACCGGCGTGCTCAGCGCCGCCCGGGTGACGCGGCCCGTTCCCGACATGGCATCGCTGATCGCCTCGGCAGAGCCGAGCACGCGATCGAAGCGCTCGAGGTCGTGCCGGGCCTCGTTCACGACGGCGGAGGCCGTGCGGGTGGACTGCTGCAGTTCGGCGAGCAGCGGACCGGTCTCGGCCCGCAGCGTGGCGACCTCCGATCGCAGTGAGCGCAGGGTGTCGAGCACCCGCATCAGCACCACGACGAGTGCGGCGAAGCCGATGCAGCACAGCACGGCCGCCATCAACACGGCCAGTTCCCCGGCGCTCATCTCTGCTGCGATCATCCCTGAGGCGATCATCCCTGAGGCGGTCATTCGGTCGGTCCTCCCCCGCCACCGCGCTGGCGACGGGCCATGCGGTCGCGCACTTCACGTTCGCGCCCGTGCTCGGTGGGTTCGTAGTAGCGCTTGTCGGCCTGCTCGGCCGGCAGGTACTGCTGGTCGACCCACCCGTCGGGATGGTCATGAGGGTACTCGTAGCCGGTGCCGTGACCGAGTGTCTTCGCTCCGCCGTAGTGCGCATCGCGCAGATGCGGTGGCACCTCGCCGACAGCGCCCGCCTGCACGTCGCTGCGTGCGTTCCAGATCGCCAACGCGGCCCGGTTGCTCTTCGGCGCCGTCGCGAGGTGGATCGCCGCCTGGCTGAGGTTGAGCT
>JBILUM010000269.1:0-4679 GCA_044370995.1 Ilumatobacteraceae bacterium
GCCATGATCAGATCGCCCTCGTTCTCGCGGTCCTCGTCGTCGACCATGACGACCATCTCGCCGCGCGCGATCGCGGCGATGACCTCGTCGATCTCCGCGAACGGGTCGCCCGGGTCGCCCGGGTCGGCGGGATCGCCGATCGCGACGTTCGGGTGCTGGGGGTCCATGGATGCTCCTGCCGGTTCGGACCCGGGTGCGGGTGGATGCGTAGGAGCGACGACGAACCGACCCGCACCCGCCGTCGGGTGTGCCGACGTGCGCGCGGATCAGAGCATCCGATCGGTTCCCGTGCTCCCATCCGGACTGTGACCGTCGGCCTCGGAGTTCCACCGAATCGGCCCCCGAGTGCGAGCACTCGAGGGTTCGCGGGCTGTACCGCCGGTTGGGACTTCCACCCGACCCCGCACGGGGGTGTGTTGTTGTTCTGGCGAGGCTATGCCAGCGATTCGATCAGTGCCCAACCGTTCCGGACATGTTCTTCGGTCGTCGTGCGACCACCGATCGAGAACCGCAGGGCCGACCGGCCGTCGAGCACGGTGCGGGTGAACAGCGCCTGCCCGGTCGCATTCGCCCGTTCGATCAGCGAGTCCGTCGCCTGGTCGCCGGCCACGAGCGCGAGGCAGAGCAGGTTCAACGGATGCGGAGCGATCACCTCGAACCGTCCGTCGGCACGGACGAGATCGGCGAGCGCCTGGGTGGCGGCGACGTGGTGGCGGATCATGTCGACCGCCTCGATGGCGCCGCCGGTGCGGATCGTGAACCACAGCTTCAGCGCCCGGAACCGACGGCCGAGTGGGATCTGCCAGTCGCGGTAGTCGATCGCTGCGCCGGACTCGGCAGCCTTCGAGCGCAGGTACTCGGGCAGGATGCTGAGCGCACCGAGCAACGCGGCCCGGTCGGCCGTGTAGAAGAGGTCGCAGTCGAACACGACCCCCATCCACTTGTGCGGGTTGGTGCAATAGCTGTCTGCCTGATCGAGTCCGTCGTTCACCCAGCGCAGTTCGGGCGCGAGGGCGGCGATGCCGCTCATCGCAGCGTCGACGTGCACCCACATGCCGTGCTCATGGGCGATCGGTGCGATCGCCGCCGTCGGGTCGAACGCCATCGAGCTGGTCGTGCCGTGGCTGCAGCACACCCAGAACGGCGTGAGGCCAGCGGCGAGGTCGGCCGCCACCTGCGCGGCGAACGCATCGGGACGCATGGCGAAGTGCTCGTCGTGCGGGACGATCCGCAACTGGTCGGTGCCGATGCCCGCGATGCGCAGTCCCTTCTCGATGCTCGAGTGCGCCTGGCTGGTGGCGTACGCGACGAGGTGCGTGGTGTCGCCGAGGCGGTTGATCGAACCGTTCGACACGCGCCAGCGAGCGGCCAGGATCGACGCCAAGGTCGCCTCGCTCGCGGACCCGTGGATGACGCCACCGCCGTGCTCGCTCGTCGACCGGAAGCGCTCGGGGAGGCCGAGCAGATCGACCATCCAGTCCATCATCAGTGTCTCGACCTCCGTGCACGCCGGGCTGGTGACCCAGCTCATGCCCTGCACGCCGAGTCCGGCGGAGGCGAGCTCACCGAGGATCGACGCGTAGGACGAGTTGCCCGGGAAGAACGCGAAGAAGCTCGGGTGCTGCCAGTGGGTGAGCCCCGGCACGATCACCCGGTCCATGTCGGCGAGCACCGACGCGAACGGTTCGGCCTCGGTGGGCGGGTGCTCGGGCAGTTGGGCGCGTACGTCGCCGGGCTGCACCGACGACGTCACCGGTCGCGACTCGACGGTCTCGAGGTAGTCGGCGACCCAGTCGATGAGGGCCTTGCCCTGCTGGCGGAACTCGTCGGTGTTCATCGGTGCATGCTGGCACGGACTCCGCTCCGACGCCGCTCCGATGCCGCTCCGACGCCGCTCCGACGCCGCTCCGACGCCGCTCCGACGCCGAACGAACCTCGTGCCGCTGCACCCCCACTATGGTCCGCGGCGTGCACCCCGACATCGATCCCGACCGCTTCGCCGTCCACCGTGCGTCACCGCGCGGGTTCGCCCAGGCCTACGTCCACGAAGGCATCGGTGGGGTGCCGCTGGTGTGCGTGCACGGGTGGCCGGAGAGCAAGCGGGTGTTCTGGCGCGTGATCGAACCCCTCGCCGCCGCGGGCTTCGAGGCGATCGTCCCCGACCTGCGCGGCTTCGGCGACAGCGAGGTCGGCCCCGACGGATTCCACGACGTCGCGAGCCATGCCCGCGACCTGTACGCGCTCGTCCACGACGTGCTCGGCCACGAGCGCGTCGTGCTGCTCGGTGGCGACCTCGGCGGTCCGGTGATCCAGGACCTGGCGCTGCGGTACCCCGACTGGGTCGACCGGATGGTGCTGTTCAACTCGCCGCTGCCGTACCTGAAGGCAGCGATGGCGGGCATCCCCGGCACGCGACCGGCCCGCGAATCGAGCGACTACTTCCTCCGCCAAGGTCTCGATCCCGATGGCCTCGCTGCCGAGCTGACGACGCCGGAGATGCGGCGCCGCTACATCGCCACGTTCTACACGAGCCGCTTCTGGGCGCACCCCGGCGCGTTCGCGATCCCCGACGAGGTGGACTTCCACACCGAACCGTTCGGCGACGCCGCCTCGCTGCGGGCGAGCTTCGGCGGCTACGAGAGCAGCTTCCACGGCCATGCGCGCAGCGAGCCGACGCTGCTCGGACGCAACGACCGCACGTCCACGCTCGTGCTGTTCGGCACCAGCGACCATGTGATCTATCCGTCGTTCGACCTGATGGCCGCAACGGTGTTCGCCCACCACGTCGGGCCGTTCCTGCTCCGCGACTGCGGCCATTTCGTGCCGTGGGAGGCACCGCACGCCCTGGTGAGCGGCACCACGGCGTTCTGCGGCGACCTGCTCCGCCGTTGAACGCGCGGTGCTCGCCCCGCCGGTCGGATCCGGGCCCTGCATGTCGTCTTGACGGTTGTTGACTGTTGTCCCCGCCGTCGGTGGCCGATGATCTCCTCGTGACCCGTCTCCGTCGCGCCCTGCGCGCCTGTCGCATCGTCGTCGTCCCGCTGGCGTTCGCGGGCGCGCTCGTGGTGCCCGCCGACGTGTATGTCGCCGGTGCGGCGCCCGGGTGCGGACGAGGCGGACTGAACGAGGCGCAGCTCGACGCGGCGTTCGCGTCGCCCGGCCTCGGCGCCACCGTCACGACGCAGGGCTTCGGCGGCGGCGACTACCCGCACGCCTACCCGCTGCCCGACGGCCGCATCTTCTGGATGTTCCAGGACCTCCACTTCAGCAACGACGAGAGCCTGCTGAACGACGTGCCCGACGGCAGCCCGACGAACGCCGCGCACAACGCCGGCATGGTGCAGCAGGGCGAATGCTTCACGATCCTCGGCGCTCGTGGCCGCGACCTCATCGGCGACGCGCAGACGATCGACGGGCGCACCTGGTTCTGGCCGATGGACGGCGAGATCGGCGTCGACGGGAACCTCTGGATCTTCATGGTCGAGATGAACAACCCGAGCGGCGGTGGCGCCGGGTACGGGGCATTGCCGGTGCGGACGTGGATCGCGATTCTCGATCGGAACACGCTCCAGCAGCTCTACTTCGAACCCGCGCCCGACACCTCGAACCGTCTGTACGGCTGGTCGGTCGCGTCGAACGACCGGTGGAGCTACCTGTACAGCCACTGCTACCGGCAGTACGCCAACCCGGGGAACTCGATCGCGCAGTTCGACGCGTCGTGCATGCCGAACACCCATCTGGCACGGGTACCGAAGGGCAACTTCGTCGCCGCGCCCGAGTACTGGAACGGCTCGACGTGGACCACGAACGCCGCGGCCGCAGTGCCCATCACCTCGCGCAACGTCGCCAACCCGATGAGCGTGCAGTGGTTCGGCGACGTCTTCGTCAGCGTCACCAAGGAGAACGAGTGGTGGGGGACGCGACTGATCGTCGATCGAGCGCCCGCGCCGCAGGGGCCGTGGACGACGGTGACCACACGGTCGGTGCTCGGTGACATGAAGTGCAGCACGTGCGGCAACTACGGCGCGTTCCTGATGCCCTGGCTCGACCTGAACGGGAAGATGGTGGTCGCTCTCTCGAGCGGGGGTGACTTCGACCTCTGGCGTCAGAACGCACGGTTGTACCGACCCACGTTCCACACCTTCGACGTGCCCAACGCGCCGTCCCCGCTCGCTGCGGCGACACCTCCGGCGTTCCCGCCGGGCACCGCCGCCGCCGGCTTCGTGCCGGTCGATCCCGAACGGCTCGTCGACACCCGCGAAGCAGGAGCGGCGTTCGCGACGCTGCACGGCGGGTCGGTGTTCGTGCTCGATCTGCGTGGACGGATGCCGGCCGGCGCGACAGCGGTCGCACTCAACCTCACCACCGATCGATCCACCCAGGCCGGGTGGGTGCGCGCCTTCCCGTGCACCGCGACCGAACCGCCCACCTCCAACGTGAACCCCGTGGCCGAACGGGTCGTCACCAACGCGGCGATCGTTCCCGTGGGCGACGGCCGCATCTGCTTCACCTCGCTCGGCACCACCGACCTCGTCGTCGATCTCAACGGGTGGCTCACGACCACGTCGTCGACGGGTCTGGTCGCCGCGACCCGCCGCCTCGCCGACACCCGCATCGGCGAGGGTGGGGTCGCCCCCCCCCCCGGGGGGGGGGGGGTTGGGGTGGGGGGGGGCCGGCGG
>JBILUM010000270.1:0-4674 GCA_044370995.1 Ilumatobacteraceae bacterium
CTGCTCGCAGCGGACCGATCGATGCGGTCGCGGTGCCGGCGGACGCGAGCGCGTGGTGGAGCTCGGCGGTGATCGCGCCCATCCGCGCCGCGGTCGCCACGAGGGGCCCGAGCGCGAGCTGACCGTCGATCCACGCGAGCACGTCGTCGACGTACCAGATCCAGCCGTCGGTCGCCCCGACGACGAGTTCGCTCACGACAGCCAACACCTCGTCGTCATCGTCGGCGCTGGTGACCGCCCCCACGTGCGTCGGCATGTGTGCGAAGCCGACCGAGGCGAGGTGGTCGACGACGGCGAGGTCGGCGCGACGCACCGGACGGGCGAACCACTTCACGAGCCAGGTGTCGTCGACCGCGATCGACAGGTTGGCCTGGTCGGTCGAGACCCGACGCTCGACGCCGGTGACGGTGCGACCGGGCAGCAGTCGACGGACGGCGTCGGCCGACGCACCGGGCGGCACCTCGCCCCCGGTGCCCCCGGTCCCCCCGGTCCCCCCGGTACCCCCTGTGCCCGAAGCGTCGGACTCGGGGGTCACGACCCGAGGACCACCGTCACGTCGACGCTGCCCGCACGCTGGTGGGCGACATTGACGTGCGCCTCTGCGCCCGCCTCGCCGCGGACGATCCAGGTGGCGAGCATTCGGTCGGGGGTGCCGTCGTGGCGACCGGCGAAGCGTGCGGCGGACCGACCGTCGAGCTGGCCGAGTTCGAGCCGGGCCGGGCCGCCGACGACCTCCGCCCCGCTGAGCGTGGCCGTGATCGGGAGGACCATGCGGTCCTGGCGGGCCTTCGCGCTCACGTGGGTGGGCAACCATCCGATGTTGGCGATGCCGATCTCGACGCGCCAGGTGTCGGCACCGAGGAACGCTGCCGCGGTGTGCAACACCTGGAGCTCGGGCGCCGCCAGTGCCTGGTACACGGCGAATGCGGCGTGGCCCTGCACCTCCTCGGCGAGCCGGCCGAGCGGCGGGTTGGTCCAGCTGCACATCTCGTCCCACCCGCCCAGTTCCACCGGGCCGAGCTGCGGGTGGTCGAACGCGTACCAGTCGGTGAACATCTCCGGGTGGTTGGCGTCGGACCACTGCAGCACGGCGTGCTCCTCGGCCTCGGTGGGCCCGACGTACCAGAAATGTGTCGACTGCTTGGTACCCGTCGCGGCGTGCACCACGTCCCAGAACTCGGTGGTCCAGCCGAACAGACCCAGGTGCTCGTACACCCAGTCGTCCGCGGCACCGCTCATGGTGTCCTTCTTGTCCCAGGTGAAGTCCTCGAACACGGAGTGCACCGTGTAGCCCGTGAGCGCCGTGCCGCGCTCGCCCAGCTGGTTCCACACCCAGACGTCGAGCGGGGGCAGGTTGCTGTCGCTCGTGGTGCTCGACGGACGCAGCAGCACGCCACCGCTCGTGTGGTAGGCGTTGTAGCCGCAGATGTTCGGCCGGGCGACGATGGCTCGAACCAGCGTATCGATCTCGGGCTCGCTCAGCGGGTGGTCGCCGCTGCCGCGCACCGTGGTGCCCCAGCCGGCGGGGAAGTTGCGGTTCATGTCGAGGCCCTCGGGCGGCCGCGGGGTGGGGATGGTGAAGCCGTCGTGGTCGACGATCTCGCCCTCGAACATCAGCCGGTACCGGGGCACGCCGGGCAGGGTGCCGTCGATCGGCACCGGGGCCATCAGCCGCGGGTCGAGCTCGCTCACCGTCCAGGCGCCGTTCGGATCGGGGATCCGCATCGTGAGGATGCGGCCGTCACCGTCGAGGTCGCGCTCGTGGAGGCCCGGTGCGCGGTGCGCGTCGCGCCACGGCCAGGGCCGCACGCTGCTGCGGCGCATCTGCGGCGAGTCGGCGAGTGCCCACTCGACGCCGTCGGGGTTCACGCGCGGCACGACGTAGAACGTGCGGGCGCGCAGCGCGCGAGTGACGGTGTCGTCGGTGCCGAACCCGCTCACGAGGTGGTGGACGAGGTGCAGTGCGGCGACGCCCGCTGTGACCTCCGTCGAGTGGATGTTCGCGTCGACCCAGTGGGCGGGCTTGGTGTCGTGGCTTCCGGTGGATGCGTCGGTGATGGTCGCCAGCCACAGGTCGCGCCCCTCGTGCGACCGGCCGTACGACTCGACCGTCACGAGACCGGGGTGGGCCGCCGCCGTGTCGTGGAGCCACTGCGTGTACTCGTCGTAGCGGAGGAAACGATCGAAGCCGTACGTCATGGCTCCGACGTTACCCATCGGCCGTGCCGGCGCCCGCCGAGCTTGCGCGAGGACGCAGCGTGGTCAGAAGTCGATGACGGACGGCTCGTAGTCGGCCGGGGGCTCGAACCCGAGGAGCTCGAGCAGGGTGGCTGCGACGTTGGCGAGACCGGCGCCGTCGGGGCGGGCGATGCGGTACTCACCCTGCCATGCCGCATCGTGGATGACGAAGGGCACCGGGCTGAGGGTGTGCGACGTCTTGGGCGAGCGCACGCCGCCGCTCTCGGTGAACATGATGTCGGCGTTGCCGTGATCGGCGGTGTAGACGAGCACGCCGCCGAGCTCGTCGATGACGGTGAGCAGTCGAGCCATGCACTCGTCGATCACCTCCATCGCCTCGATGGTGGCGTGGAGGTGACCGGTGTGGCCGACCATGTCACCCGACGGGAAGTTGAGCCGGCCGAACCGGTACCGGCCGGTGCGCAGGAGCTCGATCGTGCGATCGGTGATCTCGCGCACCTTCATCGCCGGCGTCGTGTCGAACTGGACGTTGTCGCTCGGGATCTCGACGTAGGTCTCGAGCGAGGGATCGATGAACCCCGACCGGTTGCCGTTCCAGAAGTAGGTGACGTGGCCGTACTTCTGCGTCTCGCTGATCGCGAAGCTGGTGACGCCCTCGGCGCACAGGTACTCGCTGATCGTCCGCTCGATCACCGGGGGATCGACCAGATAGTTCTTCGGGACGAGCGCGTCACCGTCGTACTGCAGCATCCCGCAGAAGTAGACGGCCGGGTGCGGCGCCACGGCGTCGCGGTCGAACCGGTCGAACGACGGGTCCTCGTAGGCCTGGGAGATCTCGATGGCCCGGTCGCCGCGGAAGTTGTAGAGCACCACCGAGTCGCCGTCGTGCATCGTGCCGATCGGGATGCCTGCGTCGTCGACCACGACGAACGCGTCGAGGTACTGGTCGCCCGAGTCGCTCTCGGTGTACATGGTCTCGACCGCTGCGGTGGCCGACGGGAATGGACGGCCGACGC
Organism: Ilumatobacteraceae bacterium; assembly: GCA_044370995.1. Taxonomy (GTDB): domain Bacteria; phylum Actinomycetota; class Acidimicrobiia; order Acidimicrobiales; family Ilumatobacteraceae; genus VFMC01. Next base: position 3,216 of record JBILUM010000270.1, read on the forward strand.
CGTGGGTGTGGCACTCGTAGCCGCGCTGCACCATCGGCCAGTCGGCGCCGTAGCGGTCCATGGTGATGGTCATCCGACCACCACCCGATGCGATGCGGAAGTCGGCGTGCTGGGACGCGTGGTGCTCGTTGATCTTCTGCAGCACCTGTTCGGTCTGGGCGATGTAGTCGAGCGCCGAGCGGGCCGGCACGTCGCGGCCGTCGAGCAGGATGTGCACCCGGGCCCGCGTGACGCCCTCCTCGGCGGCACGTTCGAGCAGTTGGTACAGCTGGTCGTTGCTGGCGTGCACGTTGCCGTCGGAGTGGAGCCCCAGGAAGTGCATCGTGTGGGCGCGCCCGTGCTCGACCGCGGTGGTCCACACGGGGTTGCGGAACAGGCTGCCGGTGGCGAGGGCGTGGTTCACGAGCTTTGCGCCCTGGGCGAAGATGCGGCCGGCGCCGAGCGCGTTGTGGCCGACCTCGCTGTTGCCCATGTCGTCGTCGGAGGGCAGACCGACCGCCGCGCCGTGGGCGAGCAACGAGGTGGACAGCGGCGACGCGAGCAACGCGTCGAGCGTGGGGGTGTCGGCCTCGGTGACCGCGTTCGAGGGGCCAGGGGGTGCGATGCCGACACCGTCGGCGATCACGAGCATCAACGGGCCGGAGCGACCCGGGAATGCATGGAAGCGGGCGAGCGACAGGCGGGGCGTCTGGGTGCCGTCGGAAGGAGCGGAGGAAGCCGTCATCATCGCTCAGTCTACGAGTGGGGTCGAGACCGGGTCCCGGTGCCGCCGGGCAGGAGTCCGCACGGCAGGTGTGGGGAATCGAACGCCCCGCGTGACGTCCACGTCACGCACGAGTTCACGAGCGGTCTATGCTCACGAACATGGCAAGCAAGAAGGCACACGTCGAACACCTGCGCAACATCCCGCTGTTCTCCAGCTGTTCGCAGAAGGACCTCGAGAAGATCGCCAAGGCCGGCGATGAGGTGACGATGCCTGCGGGCTCGCTCATCGTCGACCAGGGCCAGACCGGCCGTGAGGCCTTCGTGGTGCTCGCGGGCACGGTGAACGTGAAGCGCAACGGCAAGAAGGTCGCCAGCCTCGGCCCCGGCACCATCGTCGGTGAGCTCTCGCTGCTCGATCACGGGCCGCGCACCGCGACCGTCGTGTGCGAGACCGACTGCACCTTCTTGTTGCTCAGCCAGCGCACCTTCCTCGGCGTGGTCGACGACGTGCCGGCGCTCGCCCACAAGCTGCTCGCCTCGTTGGCGACGCGCATCCGCGACCTGGACCGCCAGTACTTCGGCTGAGGAGCCTGCGACGAGGCCCACAGCGTTACGGCTGATCGGGCTGGCTGTGACGGCCCGACGGATGGCACGTCCGTTCTGCTGACGGCGGAGGAGGACGGCCGGGTGGCGGCGAACTACAGTTCGCGTCGCCATGAGCACGCATTCGACTTCCACCCCGGCCGACACCCAG
>JBILUM010000007.1:0-16699 GCA_044370995.1 Ilumatobacteraceae bacterium
GGCTCCACCGAAGTGCTCGTCGGCGAGCGCGGCGTCACCCTCGCCGCGCGCAGCTTCAAGCTCGGCGCGGTGCGGCTCACCGACCGCTTCTTCCCCGGCGGCAACTGCACGCCACGCGCCGTCGACGAGTGCCGCACCTACGTGCGATCGATCCTCGCCGGCTTCGAGCGCGACGTGGCCCAGCACGGCTTCGACATCGCGATCGCCTCGTCGGGCACCGCCGAGACCGTCGCCGCGCTGGTGGCATCCCGACGCGGGGCCGCCGCCGTGCACACCCTCAACCGCTTCGAGTTCGACCGCGCCGAACTCGATGCGGTCGTCGACGAGCTGAGCGCGAAGCGGACGGCCTCGACACGGGCGACGATCCCTGGTCTCGACGCCCCACGGGCCGACATCATCGTCGCCGGAGCGATCGTGCTCCAGTGCGTCGCTGAGGCCTTCGCGGTCCGTGCGTTCACCTTCAGCGAGGCAGCGCTGCGCGAGGGCGTGCTGCTCGACACGCTCTCGCGCGGCCAGGGCGACGGCGAGCTGCACCACCTTCGTGACGTGTCGCGCCAGAGTGTCGCCGCGCTCGCCGCCCGCTGCGACGACGACGTCGCCCACAGCGCACACGTCGCCGGTCTCGCGCTGCAGCTCTACGACGCCACCGCTCCCCTGCACCGGTTGCCCGACCACTGTCGCGACTACCTCGAGGCCGCCGCCACGCTCGCCAACGTCGGCCTCGTGATCTCGCACAGCAAGCACCACCTGCACTCGTACTACGTGATCCGCAACAGCGAACTGGCGGGCCTCACCGATCATGAGATCGAGATGATCGCCCTCGTCGCCCGCTATCACCGCAAGAGCGGACCGAAGGCGTCGCACCCCGAGTTCCAGGCGCTCGACGCGGACAGCCAGCAGGTCGTCCGCACGCTGGCCGGCATCCTCCGCCTCGCGATCGGGCTCGATCGCAGCCACGACGGCAGGGTGACCTCACTGCGCGCCACGAGGCGCGGGAAGCGGCTGTTGATCGAGGCGATCCACCGGCCCGACGTCGACGTGAGCCTCGAGGTGTACACCGCCCACGAGCGCAGTGCGCTGCTCGAGCAGGTGCTCGCACTGCGGGTCGACGTGCTCGCCGCAACCGGCTGACCAACCGGCTGACCAACCGGCTGACCAACCGGCTGACCAACCGGCTGACGTGTCAGCCGAGCACGCCCCCGACGAGCGCGGCCAGCTCCACGGGCCGATCGCCCTGGATGCTGTGGCCGGCACCGTCGACCACCTCCACCACGAGCGACGGCTGACGGCGTCGAGCCTCGGCCACGTCGTCGTCGTCGACCACGGGTGACAGCGCGCCGCGGACGAGCACCAGTGGGCAAGCGATCCGCTCGAAGTCGTCCCACAGGGGCGACAGCGACGCCACCGTGGCATCGGCCGCCTCCGCCGCCTGCGATGCATCGGGCTCGGGTGCATCGGAGCGGGCATGGCTGCTCCGGTCGTACCGCCACTGCCAACTGCCGTCGTCGAGCTGCTTCGCGTTGTGCAGGATGCCGCGACGCAGCGAGCTCTCCGACCGGGTCGGGTTGTGCTCCTTGGTGCGTGCGAGCAGCGACTCGAAACTCGGGAAGCTCTGCGGCCCGTTGACGAAGTCGACCACCGCCTTGGTCTTGGCTCGATTGACCCCCGGGGTGATGTCGATCATCACCAACGACCGGACGAGACGGGGGTGACGCACCGCCAGCTCCATCGACGTGAGACCGCCCAACGACATGCCGACCACGAGGCGCGCGTTCGGCGCCAGCGCTGCGATCGCGACCGCGATGTCGTCGGCCAGGTTCATCGGCGAGTACGCGCCGTCGTCGCGCCAGCCGGAGTGGCCGTGGCCGGGCAGGTCGACGGCCACCGCCGACCGTCCCAACGCCATGATCGTCGTGTCCCAGGTGTGCGCGTTCTGCGAGCCGCCGTGGACGAAGACGACCTCGATCGCCTCGGCCGCGACATCGCCCCACACGAGCGCACTCACCGAGCGACCGCCGTCGACCGGCACCTCGGCGCGACGCACGACGGGCGGCGAGTCGAAGACGAGGCCGTACTCGGCGGCGTTCTCGTGGAACAACCCGAACTCGTCGTACTGGATGCGCTCGATCACGGGCTGGGGCTCGGACTCCGACATGGCGGCCATGGCGACCATGGTGGCACCGTCGATGACGGGCAGGCGGATCGGGCAGCGTCGGCGTCGTCCCTCGGCGAGCGCTTCAGTGAGCGATCAGGGAGCGATCAGGGAGCGATCAGGGAGCCGCGGTGGGCGGCACGGTCGCGGGCGGCGCCGTGGTGGTCGGCGCTGCGGTGGTGGCCGGGGCGACCGTCGTGGTGGGCGTCGGCTTCGTCGTGGTGGGCGCCGGCTTCTCGGTGGTCGGCGGGGCCCCCGCGACCGTCGTCGTGGTCGTCGTGGTCGACGTCGTCGTCGTGGCGTTCGGATCGGGCCGGTTGAACGACGGGAGGCTCTCGGCCCTCGTGTAGTACTCGGGCTCCTTGCCGTCGTGGCCCCAGACGAACACCTTGTCGCGGCGTGCGACCAGCGTGGGGAACACCTCGGACAACTTGTTGTGGATGCGCACGCACCCGTGCGAGGCCGGTGCGGTTGGCACGTTCTCGGCGCCGTGGATGGCGATGCCGTAGTTGAAGTACACCGGGTTCAACATCCCGCCGAGCGGACCGACGCGCTTGCCCTCGTAGCGACGGGTGAAGCCGAAGATGCCACCCGGCGTCTTGCTGTCGGCGCAGATGGCCTTCTCGACCGGCGGGTCGAGCGGCTCGCCGTTCGCGTCGGTGTCGAGTTTGACCGTCTCGCAGAATTCGGCCGGGAGGCCTTCGTCGGTGAGCTCACCGCTCGAGATGTGGGCGATGAACACCGGCCGGTCGTCGGTGAACACGGCGAGTACCTGGAGCGGGAGGTAGATCTCGACATGGGTCGACCCGATGCCCTGCGGGCGCCGGGGTGAGATCGCGATCGGTTCCTGCATCTGCTGCCAGAGCTCGTTGCTGACCGCTGTCTTGCTGTCGCTGGCGTCGAGTTCCTCCCACGTGGCACCGCCCACCAGCTTCTTGTAGGCCCACACGGCCTGTTGGGTGAGGCTGCCGAACTGGCCGTCGACCGTGCCGGGCACGAACCCGAGTTCGGTGAGACGAGCCTGCAGTTGCGTGACGTCGTCGCCGAACGAGCCCTTCGCGAGAGTCTGGGCGAAGCTCGTCTTCACGATCGGGACGGCCGTGGTGTCGGTCCCGATCGAGGGTGCCGTGACGATCGTGGTGTCGCCGGCGAGCGGTGCCGTGATCGCCGAGGCGGGAGTGCTGCTCGGCGGCTCGCCGGCGTCGCCTTCGCTGCGGCCGGAGAGGCCAGCGGCGACGACGACGAGCAGGACGGATCCCGCGGCGATCGCCGGGAGCCACCGCTTGGCGTCGCCGAAGCCGGCATCGGCACCACTGAGCGAGCGCGACGCCCCGGTCGAGCGGGTCGAGCGGGTCGAGCGGGTCGGTCGCGTCGGGTCACCGTCGGGACGTCGGGCGCCACCGGTGGCAGCACCGGACGGGCGCGGCGCGGCACCGTGCTGGCGGGTGGGCTGACGACGCCCTGGCGGGGGACCGGCGGGCCGGCGGGTGTTCACGAATGCACCGGTGTTCCGGGACGATTTCCTGATCGAGAGCCAGATCGGATCTGGCGGAGCGGACGGACGTCGGGAACGATACCAACGCTCTCCCGGCGCGCGCCCGCGGGCACCGGGCGCGGCCGTGGCCGTGCCCGACGGCGAGGACTCAGCGAGCGCTCTGATCGATGGGCGAGAGCCCGCGGAGCTCGCGACGCAGGGTGAACATCTCGACGACGATGCGCTTGATGACCCCGAGCGACGACAGCGTGCTCTCGCCACGGGTGCGAGGGAAGTAGTCGACGCCGAACTGGATGACGTCGAAGCCCAGCTTGCGGGCCCGGATGATCAGCTCGGCATCGATGAACGAGCCCTCGCTCCGGAGCGTGACGTGGTCGAACACGGTGCGGCGGCACAGCTTGAACGCGAAGTTGATGTCGCGCATGCGCACGCCGAACAGCCGCCGGATCATGATGTTGTAGAAGAACGTGTAGATCGCCCGCGACGGTCCCTCGCCCACCCGGTCGAACCGGTAGGCGCTCACGATGTCGGCCTCGTAGTACCGGAGCAGGCGGACCGCCTTGTGCAGCTCGGCCATGTCGAAGGGCAGATCGGCGTCGGTGTACAGCACCAGGTCACCGGTCGCCGCGGCGAACCCGGTCTTGATCGAGCCGCCCAGCTTGCGGTTCACCGGATGATGGACGACCTTCACATGCCGGTCGGCTGCCGCGAGTTCGTCGGCGATCCGGCCCGTCGCGTCGGTGGAGGCGTCGTTCACGACGATCACCTCGTAGTCGGCGATCACCCCATCGGCGACGAGCTCGTCTGCCACCTCCCTGGCGGCGGCGACCGTGCGCTCGATGTAGGCCTCCTCGTTCCACATCGGGAAGAAGATGCTGAGGGTGTCGTTCGAGGGCACCGCCCGAGCGGCCGTGGACCGGGTCACCCAGGCAAGGGTATCTGCTCGACCCGATCGTGCCGCCCCGCCCGGAGCTTGTCGAAATCATGAGGAATCGCACCCCGCCGTCCGTTGCACCAGCTCTGCGGATGGGTTTCGAAGGTCCGATGCGGCGAGCGGGCGGGCTCGGCGAGGTCGCGGACGGCGGTGGGCCCCGGCCGTGTCGTGGGCCGACGCCGCGACATCGCCTGATCGACGGCCGTGCCGCTCGTCGTGCCGGTCATCGCTTCCGCCGGGCCGACGAAGAACGGGCCACAGTACGATGCAGCCTGCGATGAGCTCCGTCCCCCCGCTTCCTCCGCCCCCGCCGCCGCCGCCCCCGCCGCCGTTCGCCGGCGACGTCGACGGTCAGATCGATCAGGGCTGGCAACACGTCCCGCCACCGCCGCCCGAACCGGCCCGCAGGTTCGACCTCGTGCCCCGCGTCCCCCGAGCCGGCGAGCTCACGGTGCCGTGGCGCACCACCGTGCTCGTCACCTGGGTCGGCATCGTCGTCGTGTACGCGTCCGTGTGGCGCACGGCCCGCACGATGGGGCTGTCCACCTGGTGGCTGGGTCCGCCGGCCACACCCCGGGTACTCGTGGTGCAACTGCTGCCGTTCCTCGCGCCGCTCGCGATGGTGATCGCAGCCAGCCGACCCACGCGGCACCTGCCGCTCGCCGGCGTGCTCGCGAGCCTCGCCGGTGCGGCGATCGCTGCCGGTGACCTGGGCCGGTTCGATCGGCTCGCGCTGCTCCAACTCGTCGCCGCCGGGGCCGGGCTGCTCGTGAGCGTGGCCTCACTCGCAGGCGTGTTGCGCTCCGAGCCGGAACTTGATCGTTCGATTCCCTAATGTCCAGATCGACACACCGGCACTGACCCGAAGGGGGTTCGGACCAGATGCGCACGATCAAGCACCCGTTGTCCGGGGCGATCTACGACCTCACCGCGAATGGCACCATCGAGGTCACCAAGAACGGCCGGCGCGGCGTGTTCACCGAACACGGGGTCTGGCTGGAGGGTGACCTCCGCCAGGCCGATCCGCACCTCTGCCTCTGGATCGCGGGCAAGCAGCTGCCCAACCGGTTCCAGCAGGCCGCCGAAGCCATGCACGACTGACGCCCGACCGCCAACGCACCTCTCCGCGTTGCGGGCCTCGTACCCGCACGCGACCATCCATCACGCGACCATCCATCACGCGACCAGCGACGACAGGAGACCCATCATGACCGTCACGCAGGACCCGACCTCGTCGAACGCCGAACGCGGCGCGGCCCGCTCACCCGGCATCAGCTATCAGCAGCTGCTCGACACCGACAGCCGCCCCGAGAACGTCCCGGTGGTGCTGCGGTGGCAGCGCTGGGAGTTCCTGGGCGACGCCGACGTGCCACGCGAGCGCTACACGAGCCGCGAGTTCCACGAACTCGAGAAGGAGAAGATGTGGAAGCGGGCGTGGCAGATGGCCTGCCGCGAGGAGGACGTGCCCGAGGTCGGCGACACCTGCGTCTACGACATCTGTGACGTGTCGATCCTCGTGGTCCGGTCGGCGCCCGACACGATCCAGGCGTACTACAACGCCTGCCTGCACCGCGGCCGGCTGCTGCGCGAGAACGACGGCAACGCGCACGAGCTGCGGTGTCCGTTCCACGGCTACTGCTGGAACCTCGACGGGTCGCTGAAGCAGATCCCGTGCGAGTGGGACTTCCCGCACGTCGATGCCGCGGAGTGGTCGTTGCCCGAGGTGAAGGTCGGCACCTGGGGCGGGTTCGTGTTCGTCAACATGGATCCCGACTGCGAGCCGCTGGAGGACTTCCTCGGCGAGCTGCCCCAGCACTTCGAGAAGTGGCCGCTCGAGCAGCGCTACAAGTCGGCCCACGTCGCGCGCATCTTCCCGACGAACTGGAAGGTGGTGCAGGAGGCGTTCATGGAGGCGTTCCACGTCGTGGCGACGCACCCGCAGCTGCTCGCCGGCATCGGCGATGCGAACACCCAGTACGACTGGAGCGGCAACTTCAGCCGGGCGATCACGCCGAACGGCACGCCCAGCCCGCACCTGCAGTGGGTGCCCACCGAACAGGAGATGTTCGACGCGGTGAGCGACCGTCGCCTCGACGAGCCGTCGTTCGTGACGCTCACCGAGGGCATGACCGCCCGCAGCGTCACCGGTGCCGGCGGCCGCGCGCGCTTCGAGGCGGCCCTCGGCGACGCCGCCGACGAGTTGAGCGACGCCGAGATGGCCGACAGCATCTATTACACGCTGTTCCCGAACTTCCATCCCTGGGGCGCGTACAACCGCATCGTCTACCGCTTCCGTCCCTACGAGGACCGGCACGACATGTCGATCATGGAGTGCATGTACCTCGACCCGTACGACGCGTCGAAGCCGAAGCCGGCGGCGGCGAAGATCCACTGGTTGGGAGTCGACGACGACTGGACCAAGGCCGAGGAGCTCGGCATGCTCGCCCGCGTGTTCAACCAGGACACGTTCAACCTGCCGAAGGTCCAGAAGGGCCTCGGTTCGTTGCGCAAGGGCATCACCCTCGCCAACTACCAGGAGACGAAGCTGCGTCACTTCCACTGGCTGCTCGGCCAGTGGATCGAGCGCGACTGATCGGGTCAGGGCCGCACCGGTACCCGGCCGGTAGCGTCACACACCTATGTCGAAGGTGTTGACGTCGCTACCGGTCGGGGAACGAGTGGGGATCGCGTTCAGCGGGGGTCTCGACACCTCCGCCGCGGTCGCCTGGATGCGCGAGAAGGGGGCGATCCCCTACTGCTACACCGCCGACCTCGGGCAGGCCGACGAGCCGGACCTGCCCGGCGTTCAGGCTCGTGCCAAGGAGTACGGCGCCGAACTGGCGAGGGTCATCGACTGCCGACCCGAGCTCGTCCTGCAGGGGCTGATGGCGCTCCAGTGCGGTGCCTTCCACATCACCACCGCGGGCAAGACCTACTTCAACACCACCCCGCTCGGCCGCGCGGTCACCGGCACGCTGCTCGTGCGGGCGATGAAGGACGACGGCGTCGACATCTGGGGCGACGGCAGCACCTACAAGGGCAACGACATCGAGCGGTTCTACCGCTACGGCCTGCTGGTGAACCCGAACCTGCGCATCTACAAGCCGTGGCTCGACAACGACTTCGTGAACGAGCTCGGCGGGCGCGCCGAGATGAGCGAGTTCCTCACCCAGCGCAACCTGCCGTACCGGGCCAGCAAGGAGAAGGCCTACAGCACCGACGCCAACATCTGGGGCGCGACCCACGAGGCGAAGCTGCTCGAGGAGTTGGGCACGTCGATGGACATCGTCGAGCCGATCATGGGCGTCGCCCATTACCACGACGACGTGCAGATCGCGTCCGAGGTCGTCACCGTCGGGTTCCACGAGGGCTGGCCGGTCGCCATCAACGGCCAGGAGTTCGCTGCTCAGGTCGACCTCGTCCTCGAGGCGAACGCGATCGGCGGACGTCACGGCCTCGGCATGAGCGACCAGATCGAGAACCGGATCATCGAGGCCAAGAGCCGCGGCATCTACGAGGCCCCGGCCTCGCCCTGTTGCACATCGCGTACGAGCGCCTCGTCACCGGCATCCACAACGAGAACACCATCGAGAACTACCGCACGATGGGCCGCCGACTCGGCCGGCTGCTGTACGAGGGACGCTGGTTCGACCCGCAGAGCCTCATGCTCCGCGAGCCGCTCATGCGCTGGGTCGGGTCGGCCGTCACCGGCGAGGTCACGCTCCGGCTGCGTCGCGGCGACGACTACAGCATCCTCGACACCACGAGCCCGAACCTCACCTACGCTCCCGATCGGCTCAGCATGGAGCGGGTGGAGGACCAGGCGTTCGGCCCGCTCGACCGCATCGGTCAGCTGACGATGCGCAACCTCGACATCGACGACAGCCGGGCCAAGCTCGAGGTGTACCGGCAGGCCGGCACGTTGGGCAGCGGCGGCCTGCTCGCGATCGGCGACGGTGATGTCGACAGCTGACCGCTGACAGCTGTCGACGGCCGGCCACGCTGCGTGGTCTCGACCGTCGGATCGTCTGGTCCGGCCACCGTCCGCCGGAGGCCCGCCACGCTGCGCCCGTTCCGCATGGAACGAGGCCGGATTCCCTGCTCAGCGGCCCTGTCGGCCCTTGCGGCCGGTCCGGGTCGACCCCTACCGTGGATCCCCATGCGGAGCGGCGGAGTGCCCCGGTTGTCCTGGCGCGTACCCGGGCACCGACGCGCCCACACCGCCCCCGCGACGATCAGCGCCGCGCCCGAGGCACGGCCGGCCGACGCACGCGATCACGCCGCCATGATCCGCGACCTGTTGCGTCGCGGGGAGCCGCTCATCCTCGTCGGGCTGGCGCTGCACATCACCGCCTACGGCGTCGCCCAGCTCGACCACCCGATGCTGGTGGCCGCCGCGATCCTCGGCCAGGTGGCGGGCGCGCTCTCGCTCGTGTGGCCGGGCGACCGCTTCTGGCCGCTGGCGCGGGCTGCCGGCGCGATCACGCTGCTGCTCGCCACGTCGCTGCACCTCGCCGACGACCGCCTGATCGTGGTGATCCCGTGGTTCACGATCATCCCGCTCGCCTACGCGATCACCCTCGGGCTCCGCCGCTCGTGGCCGATCATCGCGATCATGATCGTGCCGCAGGCGATCGTCGTGCTGGAGACCTTCGGCAGTCCGTGGTCGATCGTCCTGCGGTTGGCCCCCACCGTCGTCGGCGCGGTGATGCTCGGGCTCGTCAGCGACGTCATGAGCGCGGCCGTCGTGGCGGCACGCGACGCGGTCGATCGCGAGCATCGACTCCGCACGTCGGTCGACACCGCGCCGATCGGCATCATGACCGTCGACCTCGTCGGACGCACGACGCTCGTCAACGCGATGATCACGAACTTCCTGCAGGTCGCCGGCGCGCCGTCGAGCCTGGAGGACTTCCTGAAGCACGTGCACCACGGCGACGCGCACGTGGTCGACGAGTTGTGCCAGGCGATCGCCGATGGACGGCCGGCACGTCGCGGGATGCGGGTGGTGCACCCTGCGCTCGGCCTGCGCGACATCCGCGTCAACACCGCACCGATGACCGACGACGGCGGCGCGTTGATCGGCGCGGCGATCACGCTGCAGGACATCCACGACGACGTCGACAACCGGCGCAAGCTCGAGCAGTTCCGCACGATAGCCGACAGCACGAGCGACATCATCGGCGTCGCTTCGCTGCGCCCCCATGCCGACTACCTGAACCCGGCGGGCCGGAGCTTCTTCGGCCGCGAACGCATCTCGATCGAGGAGATCCGCGAGCTGGTCCCGCAGCAGTACCACCACCAGCTGTTCCGCGACGGTCTGCGGGTGATCCTCGAGGGCGGCACGTGGAGCGGCGAGATCGAGGTCTACGACCGCCACCGCACGCGCCGGCCGACGTCGGCGGTGGTGATGGGACTGTTCGACGACGCCGGCGAGATCGAGGCGTTCGCGGCCATCTTCCGCGACATCGAGGAACGCAAGGCGCTCGAATCCCGGCTCGCGTTCGAGGCCGGCCACGACCTGCTGACCGGGCTCCCCAACCGGCAGAAGCTCTTCCAGACGCTCTCCGAGGCCCTCGCCGCCGGCGATCCCGTCGCCGTGCTGTTCGGCGACCTCGACGGGTTCAAGCTCGTCAACGACAGCCTCGGTCACAGCGTGGGCGACGCCCTGCTCACCTCGGTCGCCACCCGTCTCGTCGATTCGGCCCGCGCGAACGACCTCGTCGGTCGGCTCGGCGGCGACGAGTTCGTCGTCGTCTGCCGCGAGGACCTCGCCCCTGACGCAGCGATGGCGATCGCCCAACGATTCATCGACGTGGTGCGACGCCCGATCGTGATCGACGGGAGGGAGCACGTGGTCTCGATGAGCGTGGGCATCGCGATCGGCGGCAATGGCGTCAGCGCGTCCGAGCTCGTCCAGCAGGCCGACCTGGCCATGTACGCCGCCAAGCGCACCGGGCGGCGCCGCGTCGCGGTGTTCGACCGCGAGATGCGCGTGCGCGCCGACGAGCGGCTCGAACTCGAGGCCGACCTGCGCTCGGCGCTCGTGAACAGCGAGATCGAGCTGCACTACCAACCGATCGTGAACACCCTGTCGGGCGAGATCCTCGGTTTCGAGACCTTGGCGCGGTGGAACCACCCGAGCCGCGGCCTGCTCCAGCCGAAGGAGTTCATGCCGGTGGTCGAGAGCGCCGGCTTCGCCCGGAGGTTCGGTGAGTACGTGGTGAAGGAGGCGTCGCACACGGCCGCGATGATGCGTCTGATCGCTCCTCGGTTGACGATGTCGGTGAACATGTCGCGTCACCAACTGCTCGACCACCGCCTCGTCGACGTGATCGCCGACGCGCTCGCCGCAGCCCGGCTGCCGGCATCGGCGCTCACTTTGGAGATCACCGAGGAGATGGTGATGGACGAGTTGAACGCCGTACTTCCCCGCCTCGATGCACTGCGAGCACTCGGCGTCCGCTTCGCGATCGACGACTTCGGGACCGGCTACTCGAACCTGTCGATGCTCAAGCAGTTCTCGGCCGACTACGTGAAGATCGACCAGAGCCTGATCCACGGCGAGTCCGAGCTGATGCAGTTGGTGCTCTCGCTCACGCGCGAACTCGGATTCGCCGCGATCGCCGAGGGCGTGGAGACCGCCGAGCAACTCGACGAGCTACGCACCCTGGGCTGTCATCATGCGCAGGGCTACTACTTCGCGACCCCGATGAACACCGCGGAGGCGATGGGCTACCTCACCGCGATCACCACCGCAGCGCCGGCGGTCGACTCGCCCGACCTCTAGGCCGGAGCACCGATCAGAGTCGGCTGATCAGCTCCGCCAGGAGCCGGGTGCGCTCGACCATGGTGTCGACGACGACGTACTCGTGGTCGGCGTGGGCGCCTCCGCCCACCGCACCGAGGCCGTCGAGGGTGGGGATGCCGAGTGCGGCCGTGAAGTTGCCGTCGCTGCCGCCGCCGACGCCGACGCCGCGGAGATCGGTGAGACCGATGGCTGCGGCCGCCTCCTCGGCGATCGGGAACAGCGTCGACGATGCCGACCAGTGCATCGGCGGTCGGTTGAGCCCACCGAGGATCTCGACGGTCGCGCCGGCGACGGAAGTACCGGCCGCGGCGAGGTCGGCCATGGCCCGATCGAGCCGGTGCTGTTCCTCCGGCAGTTCGATCCGGACATCGACGCGCACGCGGGTCTCGGCGGGCACCACGTTCTCGGCCGTTCCGGCGGTGGCCATGGTGGGCGTGACCGTCGTGGCGAGAGCGGGGTCGCCGAACGTCGCGATCGTGCCGATCAACTCGGCGGCGGCGACGAGGGAGTTGATGCCCTTCTCGGGTTCGAGGCCCGCGTGCGACGCCTTGCCGTGCACGACCACCTCGAACGTGCCGACGCCCTTGCGGGCGGTCTTCAGCGCCCCGCCGTCGGCGCTCGGTTCGAGGACGAGCACTCGCCCACACGCCTGCGCCCGGGCCTCGAGCAGCTCACGCGAGGCATCGGAGCCGACCTCCTCGTCGGGGGTCATGAGGATCTCGACGCCCGATCGGTCCGCCAGCGACGCCACTGCGTGCACGGCCTGCACGATGCCGGCCTTCATGTCGAACACGCCGGGACCGGTGGCGCGGCCGTCGGCGACCGTGAACGGCCGACGAGCGAGCGTGCCGAGCGGGAACACGGTGTCGTGATGGCCGAGCACGAGCACCCGTGGCGTGCCGCCGGCACTCCAGTGGACGACGGGACCGGCGTCGGTGGCGATGAGGTGCGGACGCGACCCGAGCCGCTGCTCGATCAGATCGGCGAGCTCGGCGGCGCTGGCGTCGAGCGCAGTGAGATCGTGCGACGGCGACTCGACCTCCACGAGGCGAGCGAGATCGGTGAGCAGGTCGTCCAGCGAGATCATGGGTGTATTCCTACCCGCTGACGCCGCCGGGTGAGGCGCCGCAGACCATGGAGCCCCATCGCGATCGCCGAGCCGACGATCATCACGACGGTCGCGTTCCGGCCCTGCCCGCTGACCGGGTGATCGACCATCAGGGTGATCGCCGCGACCGTGGCCACCGCCCAGGTGGCCGCCGCGATCCGTGCGGTGACGTCCTCCACCTGGGTCAGCTCACGATCGGCGCCGAGCGCCGTGTGCTGCGCGCCCTCGGCCTTCAACAGCCGCTCGAGCCAGCGGACCGGTGCACCGACCACGAGCACCACGACGGGCGCCCACAACAGCAGCACACCGGCGATCCATCGCTCGTCGGGGGCGCCGATCCGTGCATGGTCGCTGACCGCGGCGGCGCAGGCGAACGAGGCGAGCGCCGTCGCGACGATCACGAGCAGCGCCTTCACATAGCGGAGGACGATCACCTGCAGCCGGATCGCGTGGCGGACGATGCCGTACTCGACCTTGGCCACCTCCTCGGCGAGGGTGCGCCGGCGGGATGCGGCGAGTTCGAACAGTGCGTCGGCCCGAGCCCGGTCGGGGTCGGCGGCGTCGGGCTGGACGAGTCCGGGATAGGCGTCGAGTTGCCGATCGATGCGCTCGCGGGCGACCGCGTTCTTCGCGACGAGGAGTTCGACGTTGTCGGGCGAGCCGTGCATCGCCTCGAAGGACTGGTCGGTGCGCGGTGACAGCTCGTCGGTGGGCAGCCGGATACCCGTGAGGGTGAACCGCGGCGTGAAGAACTCGCCGTCGTCGTTGCGGATGTGGTTCGAGTGGAAGTAGAAGCGGGTGAGCTCGAGCACGAGCAACCAGAACGCGACGAGGGCGAGCAGCACCGCCGAGGTGACGCCGATCGCGAGCAGGCCCCGCGACCAGCTGATCGGGCCGACGAGGAGGGTGCGGAGCACCTGCACGACCGAGTCGCGCTCGAGCGCCGGCAGGAGCACGAGGATGCCGGCACCCGACAGCAGCGCGGTCGCGACCCGGTGCATGGTGCTCAGCCGCACCTCCGCCCGCTGCAGGAAGGCGCGCATCGCTGCCCGTTCGTCCGCCGTGTACTCCGCGTCTGTGCTGACGTCTGTGCTGACGTCTGTGCTGACGTCTGTGCTGACGTCTGTGCTGACGTCTGTGCTGGCGTCTGTGCTGGCGTCTGTGCTGGCGCCGATGGCATCGTCGTTCGAGTCGCTGCCGGCCATGTGCGGAGGGTACCCCTGGAGGTGTGACCGACCCCGCATGCCCTCCGTCGGCCGGACCCGGGCGACGCTGGTGCTCTCGCCACCGGCCACACCGACGCGGACGTCGAGAATCCGGCGTGCTCGGACGACTCGGTCCTGGTGGAATGGTCGGGTGAACCAGCGCGACGAACTCGGGGCCTTTCTGCGCTCACGGCGCGATGCGCTCACGCCGGCAGACGTCGGTCTGCCTGCGGGACGGGCACGACGGACGCCCGGCCTGCGCCGCGAAGAGGTGTCGCTGCTCGCCGGCGTGTCGGTCACCTGGTACACGTGGCTCGAGCAGGGTCGCCGGATCAACGCCTCGATCGACGTGCTCGAAGCGCTGGCGCGGGCGCTCCTGCTCGACGACGCAGGCCGCCGGCACCTCCTCGCGCTCGCGGCGCCCGTGCCGACCGCAGCAGCGACGATCGAGCAGGCGCCCGACGCGCTCGTGCGGCTCATCGCCTCGATGGAGCCGGCGCCCGCCTACGTGTTGGGGCCGCGATGGGAGTTCCTGGCGTGGAACCAGGCGCAGGCTCGGCTGTACCCGATGATCGAACGGCTGGCCGAGCAGGACCGGAACCTGCTGTGGGTGATCTTCGCCGAGCCGAGTGCACGCGAACTGCTCGTCGACTGGCCCGCCCAGGCGCGGCGCATCCTGGCCGAGTTCCGGGCCGGCACGGCGACCCTGCGTACCGACCCCGGCGTCGTGGCCCTCGTCGAGCGTCTGCGCGCCACGAGTGCCGAGTTCGCCGACTGGTGGACCCAGTCCGACGTCGCCCAGTTCCGCACCCGGGTGCGTGCCTACCACCATCGCCGAGCGGGCTCGCTCGTGTTCGAGTACCAGCAGCTGACCGCGAGCGAGTGGCCGAGCCTGAAGGTGGTGTGCCAGCTGCCGGTGCCCGGTGACGACAGCGCAGCGCGCCTCGCCGCGTGGCGCGACATGGCCTGACACGGGTGCATCACCCTCGCCCTCGCGATCCGGACGCGTGTGGCAGGGTGACGGGATGGTCGAGGTGCGAGACGAGATCCCGGCGGTCGACGAGTTCTGCGATCTTCGCATCGCAGCAGGCCTGTCGGCGATGGACCGCGATGCCGCAGCGGTGGCGCTCCCCCGCACGTTGCACGCCGTCACGATCCGCGACGGCGGCACGCTGATCGGGATGGGTCGCCTGGTGGGTGACGGCCTGCACGTGCAGGTGACCGACATCGCCGTGCACCCCGACCGTCAGGGCGAGGGCCTGTCGCGCCTCGTGCTCGAGTCGATCATGCGCCACGTCGCCACCCTGCCGCGCAGCACCATCGTCACCCTGTTCGCCGACGTCGACTGGCTGTACCACAAGTTCGGCTTCGCCGTCCCGAACGCATCCGCCGGCATGATGTTGCAGCAGCGGCCCGAACCGAACTGAGGAGGTCTGACCGCTCAGTGCTCGAGGGCCGACCTCGGCCGCGACGACGCCGAACCCGTCGACGCGCCTGCCGCACCGTCGAGGTCGATCTCGATCATGCGTTCGAACACGAACTCGTTCTTCATGAACGACACGTCGCGCTCGTGGCCGGGGATCGGCGGGGTGAGGGTCGACATCTGCAGCAGGCGCCAGCCGTCGACCAGCGCGGCGGTGCCGGTGGCGTACGGAGGGTCGGCGTCGGGCTGCGGGCCGGCACCGGCCGTGCCGTCGTGGAACGCCCAGCCGAGCACCCGTGCCTCGAGCGTCGGGCTGGCGAGCCACAGCATCAGCACCTGCTGGCGCGCGCTCACGGCGTCACCAGCGCCGCGCGCCGCTCGGTGCGCGTGAGGTACCAGTCGACATCGAAGTCGGGATCGCCGGTGAGGTAGCGCCACAGTTGCGCACGCTGCACGGTCTCGAGCCGGTGAGCGGACGGTTCGTACCAGCCCTCCGATCCGCGCAGGGTGGCGGCCACCATGCCCGGGTCCATCCGGGCCCAGATGTGGTCGTCGTTGCGGTTCTTCGCGTCGAGGTCGCTCGTGTCCCACAGCCGCACCTGGGGCACGGTCGGGTTGAGGCGCAGCTTGCCCATCACGCGATCGCGGCTGCCGTGGTTGGGGGCACCTGCGTGCCACAGCCCCTGGTGGAAGATCACCACGGTGCCGGCATCGCCGCTGAAGTACTGCTCGCCGGCGAGGTGGTGGTAGCGGGCGACGTCGTCCATGTTCACCCGGCGCAGATGGCTGCCGGGAACGAATCGGGTGCCGCCCTCGCGCGGGGCCACGTCGTGCGGGAACCAGAACAGCTGGATGTCGAACGCCGGTCCCTGGTCGATGATCGCGTCGCAGTGCAGCCCCTGGGCGTGCATGTCGCCGGCGGTCTTGATGTGGACGAAGTGGTGATCGACCACGGGACCGGCACCGACGAGCGAGGCGATCGCACCGGCGACGGCCGGCACGCGCACCATCCGACCGAACGCTGAGTCCGCGGCGTAGGCCTCGGTGACCACCGTGCCCGAGCGTGGCAACGGCACCTCGCCCTCGTCGCGTTCGCCGGTGACACCGCGGAACTCGTCCACCCAGGAGCGGAACAGCGAGGGCAGTTCCTCCATGGCCTGTTCGTTCACGTCGGGCGGGACGACGGCGTCGAGCCGGAGGAACCCGCGGGCGACGAAGCTCGCCATCTGGTCGGTGGTCAGCAGCGGAAGTGCGTCCATGACCTCTTCGTCTACCTCATCCGGGCACCCCGTGTCAGCACCGGACGCGAGGCCGGGCACCTGCGGGCTCAGCCGGCCGGCACGGATTCGGGCGCCGCGGTGACGGCTGGGCGCTCGTGGTACATCGAGCCGGCGAACACACGGGCGCCGACGATGAGCACGAGCATCGCCGCAGCGGCCACGCCGTAGGCCACCGCTCGACCGTGCGCGTCGTACAGCGAGCCGGCCATCAGCGCGGCCACGCCGCCGGTGAGCGTCTGGACGCCGCCCAGCAGACCCTGGGCGCCCGCCTGCCGATCGGTCGGTGCGACC
>JBILUM010000272.1:0-4667 GCA_044370995.1 Ilumatobacteraceae bacterium
GCCGACGCCACGGTGGCGCTCACGGTCGCGCCGCTGGTGCCGCTGGTGGAGTCGACCCGAGTGCCCGGCACCGAAGGGGCCGCTGCGGCCGCTGCAGCCGCTGCGGTCGCTGACGACACCGTCACGATCTTCGTCGACCCCGAGTTCGACCCCGAGTTCGACCCCGAGTTCGACCCCGAGTTCGACCCCGAGTTCGACCCCGAGTTCGAGGCCGAGTCGGCCGCCACCGAGACCGGCGTCCTCGACAGCGAGGAGCAGGTCGACGCGGTCGAGGTCGACGCGGTCGAGGTCGACGCGGTCGAGGCCCTCGATGATGCCGACGATGCCGACGACCGGGTCGTTCAGCTCGACATCACCCATCACGACCCGGCCACCACCGATGCCGGCGACGATCGCGAGCCGGCGCCGGTGGTTGCCCTGTTCGCTGGCGAGATGGACCGGCGGGTCGACGTCCGCCTGTCCGACGCCGAGGCGCTCGACGGCGACGAGATCGACGCTGCCGACGAAGTGGTGGAGATCGTCGATTTCGGTGGCACCGCCGACACGGTGTCGTCGACGGACGTCGACGACGACACCCCCGTCTCGGCCGGCACGACCGAGCCTGCGACGGATGCACCGGTGCCCGATCCCGACGCCACGACGGTGTTGGCCCGCACCTCGGCCGACGACCTGTTCGCCCGGCTGCGCGCGGCACGTGCAGCATCCGTTGCCGAGCGGGCGGTCGCCTCGGTGGCACGCGAGGCCGAGACGTCTGCTGCAGCCACCGGCGCGGCGACCGACGCGCGAGCGTCGGGTGTGCGCAGCGCCCCCGCCGAGCGTGTGCAGGTGTCGACGGTCGCGGCGGACGTCGTCGACGTCGTGCTCGGCGATGACTCGGTGTTCGCGACCACACCCACGGCGCCCGTCGAGGACGTCGTCGCGGCCGATTCGCCGTTCGCCCGTCGGGACGAGGCCCTGACGCCCCTCATCACCGCCGCCGCCCGGAAGTTGAAGCGGGTGCTGGCGGACGAGCAGAACGAGGTGCTGCACGCGCTGCGCCGCAAGGAGCCGGTGCGCGAGCTCACCGCGATGCTGGCGTCCGAGCGCGAGCAGGCCGAACGCTATGGGTCGGCGATCGCCGCCGAACTGACGACGGCTGCGGTCGCCGGGGCGACCTCGATGGGGATGGACACGTCGGCCGCCACCCGAGAGGTGAAGTCGGCCCGCGCGATCGCTGGCGCCACCGACGTGCTCGTCACCGACGTGGTGCAGCCGTTGCGCGAGCGCCTGGCCCGCTGTGTCGGTGACGCCGACGGCGACAACACCGAACTCGCCTCGCTGGTGCGCCTCGTGTACCGCGAGTGGAAGAACCAGCGCATCGACGAGCACCTCGACGACGTGGCCCGCACAGCGTTCGGTTCTGGCGCGATCGCCGGCGTCGCTCCGGGTACCGCGATCCGGTGGGTGGTCGATCCGGCGGGTCCGGCGTGTGCCGACGCCGAGGACAACGCGCTCGGCGGTGCCGTGCCCGCGGGTGAGTGCTTCCCCACCGATCACCGGTGCGCCCCGGCGCACAACGGGTGTCGGTGCATGATCGCCCCCGTCGACTGACACGTCGACCGGTCGTCCGGTCGTCGTCAAGCGCGTCTCCTCCGGGTTCGCGGCGGCGCAGACCCCGCAGGTGACACACCGGCGCGACTCGGCGGGACGACCGGCGACCGATAGCCTCCGCCGACATGCGGACACCCTCCGATCTCCCGCCCACCGCGCCAGCGCCCCGTCTGGGAGACCGGGGCCGCATGGCCCTGATCGTGGTGGCCGCGGTCCTCGTCGTGTTGCTGCTGTCCGTACGGTTCCTCAGCGGCTTCTACATCGACTACCTGTGGCACACCAGCGTGGGCCGCGGCGATGTCTTCTGGGGGGTGCTCCTCAGCAAGGTCACGCTGTTCGCGATGTTCGGTGGCGCCTTCATCGCCATCGCGGTGCTCAACCTGGTGATCGCCGACCGGCTCGCGCCGCTCACCTTCTCGGCCAACATGCACCCGGTGGTCGAACGGTTCCACGACCTGTTCGGTCGTCGGCTGCGGCTCATGCGCATCGC
Source organism: Ilumatobacteraceae bacterium (assembly GCA_044370995.1). Taxonomy (GTDB): domain Bacteria; phylum Actinomycetota; class Acidimicrobiia; order Acidimicrobiales; family Ilumatobacteraceae; genus VFMC01. The sequence continues at coordinate 2,081 of JBILUM010000272.1, forward strand.
CGTCGCCGTGTTCTTCGGTCTGCTGTTCGCCCTGCCGGCCACCGGCCAGTGGGCCACGTGGGCGCTGTTCCGCAACAGCAAGTCCTTCGGCGTCTCCGATCCCCAGTTCGGCAACGACATCGGCTTCTACGTGTTCCGACTGCCCTTCATCACCTTCGCCCTCGACTGGCTCTACGCCGCCCTCGTGTTCATCACGCTGTTGGTGCTGCTCACCCATGTGCTCAACGGCGGCGTCGTGCTGCAGCCACCGAAGCCGAAGGTTCGCCGTGCCACCAAGGCCCACGTGGCCGTGCTGCTCGCCCTGCTCGCGATCGTGAAGGCCGGCGACTACTGGGTCACCCGCTACGAGCTCACGACTGAGAAGCGTGGTTTCGTGCAGGGCGCGACGTACTCGGTGGTGAACGCCCAGCTGCCGGCGGTGGTGCTCCTCGCGCTGATCGGCCTGCTCGTCGCTGTGCTCTTCCTGTCGACGCTGAAGACCGACTCGTGGCGGTTGCCGATCGTCGCGTCGGCGCTGTGGGCCGTCGTGGCCCTGCTCGGTGGGGTGATCTATCCGGCAGCGATCCAGGCGTTGGTGGTCAACCCCAACCAGAAGGACCGTGAGGCGGTCTACATCGAGCGGAACATCACCGCCACCCGCCAGGCGCTCGACATCGGCGACGTGATCGAGGAGCCGCTCACCTTCGGCACGCTCACCGCGGGCCAGATCAGCAACGACATCGAGCCGTTGCAGAACGTCCGGCTGCTCAACCCCGGCCAACTCGTCGAACGGTTCCGCGCCGACGAGGGCCTGCGCGCCGGCCTCACGATCCGCGACCTCGACATCGACCGTTACGAGATCGACGGCCGCCAGCAACAGGTGATGGTCGCCGCCCGTGAACTCGATCTCGGCACGATCGCGAACAAGAGCTGGCAGGGTCGCCACCTCATCAGCACGCATGGCTGCGGCTTGGTCCTCGCACCGGTGAATCGGGTGAACACCAACGGCCGTCCCGACTACCAGCCGGTCGATCTCGAGCGCCCCGAGCTCTACTTCAGTGAGGGCCTCGACGGCTACTCGATCGTCGGCACGACTGTGAACCAGGAAGCCTGTCCCGGTCAGCCCGCGACGACCGGCTACACCGGTGCCGGCGGTATCCAACTCGACTCGGTGTTCAAGCGGATGGCGTTCGCGCTCGAGTTCCTCGACTACAACCTGCTCGGCTCCAGCGCGGTCACCGACGAGTCGCGTGTGTTCTGGATCCGCAGCGTGCGCGAGCGTGTCGAGAAGGTGGCGCCGTTCCTGTCCTTCGACGGCGATCCGTATCCGGTGGTGCTCGACGGCGGTGTGGTGTGGGTGGTCGACGGTTACACGACGTCGGCCCGCTATCCGTATGCACAGAACGCGAACACCTCGCAGCTCACCGCAAGCAGCGGTCTGCAGTACGAGTTCAACTATGTGCGCAACAGCGTGAAGGCGGTCGTGAACGCGTACGACGGCTCGATGCAGTTCTATCTCGCCGAGCCGAACGACCCGGTCATCGCAGCGTGGGCCGACACCTTCCCCGATCTGTTCGCGCCGCTCGATGCGATGCCGGCCGAGCTGCGCGAACATCTCCGGTACCCGGAGGACCTCTTCCGCATCCAGACCGAGGCCTACTCGAAGTACCGGCTGAACGGTGACCGGTTCTTCGACCGCATCGGCGCCTGGTCGGTCGCCCAGGCACCGTCGCAGAACCCCCGGGCCGCTGCGGCGGTCGTCGATGGCACGACCGCTGCTGCGGTGACACCGCCGGCCGACTTCGCCGAGGAGTCCGGGTCGGCCCGGTTCATCCCGTACTACTCGATGTTCCGGGCGCCCGACCAGGACGCGGCGACGTTCCAGCTGCTGCGTCCGTTCGTGGGGTTCAGCCTCGACGACGCCCGCAAGGAGCTCTCGGCGTTCATGATCGCGAGCAGCGATCCGGCGACGTACGGAGAGCTGAGGGCCTACGTGATGCCCGAATCGGGCACCAAGGTCGACGGGCCCGCAACCGTGCAGTCGGCGATCGACAGCGACAGCCAGATCTCGGCGGCCGTGTCGTTGCTCGACCAGGGCGGGTCCTCCGTCACCTACGGTGACATGCAACTCGTGCCGGTGGGCGACGGGTTGCTGTACCTGCGTCCGCTCTACGTGGTCTCCGACTCCACCAGGCAGGCGTCGCTGCAGTACATCATCGCCGTCTACAACGGCAACGCAGCCTTCGGGACCAACATCCAGGAGGCGCTCGCCAAGCTGTTCCCGTCGTTCCGCACCGACGTCGGCGACGTCGTCGGGAGCGGTGCGGTCGAGGAGGAGCCGGGCGAGGAGACGCCGACGATCGACGGCACCGTCGACGAGTTGTTGGTGAAGGCGCAGGACCTGTTCGCCCAGGCGGACGCAGCGCTGCCCGACTGGGACCGTTACGGCGAACTGAACCAGCAGGCCCGCGAGCTGGTGCAGCAGGCGCTCGAGCTGGCGGGCGCCGGCGGCTGATCACCGAGTGCCGGGCGAGCGGGGTCGACACCTTGCCCGCCCGGCGGTGGGGCACTCGCGCTCGCACTCGTGGTCGCCCGAGCGTCGGGCGAC
>JBILUM010000271.1:0-4667 GCA_044370995.1 Ilumatobacteraceae bacterium
CACTGAGCCAGCGGGCATCGTTTCTCGGGGCCGAGGGCGTCAGAGGCTGGTAAGTGCGTACATCGCGTCGGCACCGACAACGGCTCCGACGACGGCCTCGGCGCCCCGTCGGGCGCCGGCCAGATTCCCGGCCGTAGGCCCGAGCTGTAACTGGGCGAGCCGGCCCATCGCGTGCACCACCGACCCCGGCACCCGCATCGACGAGTCCAACACCGGTCGTCCGCTGATCCGCTCCGCACCCAACATGTCACACAGACGATCGAGCGGCGGGGCCGAGCTCACGCACGGCCGCGTGCCCGTCGCCATCCACACCTCATCGACGCGAACTCGTCTCCCGGCGACCGAGACAGAGAGACCACGATCGCTGTCCGCCACCGCGATCTCACCGACCCGGCGACACACGCGCCCGGCCCGTTCTGCACGAGCGATCCGATTCATCATCCACGGTGGCACCGTGCCACCACCTCGTGCCGCCAACACACGGTCGAGACGAACACCGGGATCCGGCTCGGCGAGGAAGCCATCCATCTCCTTAGGGCCGAGCCATCCAGGATCGGTGTCGAAGTCGCGCAACACCATCGGGCGACGCGTGAGCCACTCGACGTGCGCCCCCGCCTCGACAGCCCGCTCGACCAGATGCGCTGCGGTGAGGCCTCCGCCGACGATGGCCACCCGGTCGGGGCAACGCTCGAGGTCGACGTCGTCCCACGATCGGATCGACCGACCGTGCTGGTATGCCGCTGCCGGCAGCGACGGGTCGGTCGCCCAGACGACATGGTCGGCTGCGAGCCGCTCGCCCGACTGCGTCTCGATCGCACCATCTGGACCCAGCTCCAGCACCATGTCGCGGCGCACGCCGCCGCCGAGACCCATCGAGTCGATCACGTGGCTGCAGAAGTCGTCGAACAGCTTCGTGGATGGGAGCGAGTAGGTGTGGTGGAGCTCGGACGCGCGGCGGCGCGCTCGGGCGAACTCAGTGAGTGCGTACGGCTGGGGGTGCGGGTGATGTACCCCGGCGGAGCGGAGGTGCTCGATCTGCAGGCGGGCGAACGATCGCTTCCAGCCACTCAACCACTCCCCCGCCGGGTCGTAGACGACGATGTCGGACGGGTCGACCCCGGCGTGCGCCAGGTAGACCGCAGCGGTGAGGCCCTGAGGCCCAGCACCGACGATGGCGACGCGAGTGCGGCGGCTCACAGCTCGCAGGTCATGTCCCACTCGGGCAACGGATCGGGCAGGCGAGCCCAGCGCTCGAACCCCTGCTCGAACTCCTTCTGGGTCAGCACACATCGATCGAGCCGTGTTCGGATCTCGTCCTCGTCCATGTCGATCCCGATGAACACCAGCTCGATCTGACGATCACCCACCGACGGATCCCAGCGGGCGAGCAGGTCGTCACGATCGACATCGGTCTCGAACTCCCACTCCTGCTCCGGCATCGCCGCAAACCACAGGCCCATCGGTTCGAGGGCCACCGACAGACCGGCTTGGCTCCACATCGCCTGGATGTCCGGCCGGGTCGCGAGCCAGAAGAAGCCCTTGCTCCGCAGCACGCCCGGCCACGCACGTCCGAGCTCGCGAGCCAGTCGTTTCGGGTGGAAGGGTCGGCGCTGGCGGTAGACGAACGACGAGATGCCGTACTCCTCCGTCTCGGGCACGTGCTGACCGTTGAGCTCTCGCACCCAGCCGGGCGCGGTGGCTGCTTCTTCCTCGTCGAACAGGCCGGTGTCGAAGATCGCATCGAGCGGCACCCGACCGGACTCGGCGATCTGCACGCGAGCCCGCGGGTTCAGACGACGCACCAGCGCGACGACGCGTTCGAGCTCATCGGGGGCGACCAGGTCGGGCTTCGAGACCACCAGCACATCGGCGAACTCCACCTGATCGACGAGCAGATCGGTGATGGCCCGATCGTCCTCGTCATCACGGCCGATGCCCATGTCTGCCAACTCCTCCAGCACCGCGAAGTGCTCGAGGAACCTCGACGCGTCGACCACGGTCAGCATCGTGTCCAGACGCGACACCTGCGACAGGCTCGCCCCGTCCTCGGCCTCGAACAGGAACGTCGCCGCCACCGGCATCGGCTCGCTGATCCCGGTCGACTCGATCAACAGGTAGTCGAACCTGCCCTCGCCCGCGAGACGCGCCACCTCCTGCAGCAGATCGTCTCGAAGCGTGCAGCAGATGCAGCCGTTCGACATCTCGACGAGGCGCTCCTCGGTGCGGTCGAGCGCTGCGCCCCCGCCGGCGACGATCGCGGCGTCGATGTTCACCTCGCTCATGTCGTTCACGATCACGGCGACTCGCCGCCCTTCACGGTTGGCCAACACATGGTTGAGCAGTGTCGTCTTGCCGGCGCCGAGGAACCCGGACAGCACCGTCACGGGCAAGCGTTCATCAGTGGACATCGTGACTCCCTCTTCTGGAGCGTCCGAGTGTACCCCTGATTCGGATTCATTCCTGTTCCGAAGGACCCAGGTTGCGCGTCCTGCTCAGTGCCGCCGACGTCTCAGCGCGACGGAGGGAGCCTCACAGGGTCACGCCGGCAGGGATCTGCTGGGTGATGCAGTGTGGCCCTCCCCCGCCGTGGGCGAGCACCGTGCCCGGCACACCCACCACGACTCGATCGGGGTGCACCGAACGCAGCACGTCGAGTGCCGTTTCGTCGGCAGCGGTCCCGGAGACGGGCACGATCACGGCGCCGTCGGCGAGGTAATGGTTGGCGTACGACACATCCGCGTCGGGGCCGGGGTCGAGCAGCGTGACCTCCAGGCGGCGACCCTTCGCATCGATCGCCTGCTCGAGCACGGCCAGGTTGGCGAGACCTCGCTCGTGCTCGGATGACGTCGGGTCGGACACGTGTTCCAGCAACACGTGGCCGGGTGCGACGTACTGCAACACGCCGTCGACGTGACCGTCGGTGCCGGCTGGTCCGGTGTCGAGACTGTGGCCGAACGGCAGCCACACCACGGTCTCCGCGCCCAGGTGGTCACGGAGGCCTTGTTCGATCGCCTCCCTCGACAGGTGTGGGTTCCGATTGGGGTTCAGCAGGCACTGCTCGGTCGTGATGAGCGTGCCCTCGCCGTCGACGAAGTACGAACCGCCCTCCAACACGAACGGCGCGAGGAAGAAGCGAAGACCGAGATGCGCGGCCAGCCGCTCCCCCAGCCGGGCGTCGTCGTCGTAGGGGTGCCATCGCTCGCCCCACGCGTTGAACCCGAAACCGCTCACCGCGACCTCGCCCGCAGCGTTGCGGACGAAGGCCGGACCGCTGTCGCGGGCCCACGAATCGTCGATCGGGATCTCGACGACCGACACGCCCGACGAGCACCGGGTGGTGACCTCGCGGCCGCGTCCCGGAGTGCAGACCATCAACACCGGTTCGAAGTCGGCGATGGCGGACGCCACGGCGGCGTAATCGCCCATCGCGTCCTCCCACCGGTCGCCCCACAACTCGGACCTCGACGGCCAGGCCATCAGGCACCCTGCGTGTGGCTCGAACTCCCCCGGCATCGCGAATCCGGCTGCTGCCGGCGTGTCGTCGTCGCGCATCACGACATCATCGCCGCCGCGCCCGCCGCCTCCGGACCATCGATCGCCGATCGCTCGTCCGGCACCTCACCCACCTCACCCAGTTGCGCTGATCCCCGTTGCGCTGATCCCACCGACGGCGAGACGGAAGCCGCCCTCCTGCTTGTCGAGGAGGTAGATCGCGATCTGCACGACCGCGCTCGCGTCGAGCGGCGGTGTTCCCGGTGACGGTTCGAGGAACCGTGTGACCGGCTCGAAGCCGGCGAGCGGCAGCTCGTATCGCTGCGCGACGCCGTCGACCGACGTGAGCGACGAGATGTACAGGGATTCGTCGACGGTGCGCAACTGCACCACGTAGGTCCGGCCGTCGCCCTCGGCATCGACCGACAGCGCGGCGGCGTCGGCGATGGTGGTCCCGATCGACGGGTCGACGGGTCCTCGCACGGAGGTGAAGCCGCCGTTGTTCTCGAGCGACAGTTCGCCCGCGAACACCAGGCGCCCCTCCTCCCACGACGTGGTGCTCGACGACACGCCTCCCATCACCGTGTCGTCGACGTTCGACCACCCGGCGATCGAGGCGGGGTCGACGAACGCCACCACCGAGCGAGCATCGTCGACCGGCGGGTCGGCGGTCGTGGCGACCACCGTCGTGTCAGGGGTGGTGTCGGAGGTGCTGGCGGCGGTGGTGTCGGGCGTGCTGTCGGAAGCGGTCACGGGAGGCGTCTCCGTCGTCGCGGTCGTGGCGACCTCGGTGGATGTGCTCGGAGCCGCCTCCTCCGTCCCGTCGGCACACCCGACGATGGCGGTTGCTGCCAGCGCAGCGCAGAGGACGGCGACGGTGGAGCGATGCACGATGCGTTCGTAGCACCCCGATCGACGACCCGACAGATCCAGCGAGATATCTCCCGACGACGACCCCGCGCGCCGGCCTGCTCAGCGCGCTCGGGCCGCTGCTCGTCGTCGTCGCGATGACGATCAACTCGATCGTGCTCGGCGCCGAGCCCTCCCCCTGGATGTTCGTCGCGATTCCTCCTCGACCTCCCCGATACGACCCGAGCGACCGCTGCTAGGTTGCCGTCGTGAAGATGCTCCGCTGCCCGAGATGTCGGGGAATCACGGTTCTCGAGTCGCTGGAG
>JBILUM010000273.1:0-4662 GCA_044370995.1 Ilumatobacteraceae bacterium
CCAGCTGATGTGCACGTGGTCGGGCCTCGACGCCGCCGACCAGGCCGCCTTCAACTTCGATCCGCGCTCGGTCGACTGGGTGGAGTACATCACCACCATCCACCTGCCTTCGATCGTGCAGCACTCGCGCGCCAAGACCACGCCGGGCAAGAACCGCAACGATCGCACCGACCGGTTGCGTCGCTCGGTGTTGTCGCCCGAACGCCACCTGGCTGCGTTCGACCTCGAGAACACGCTCATCTCGTCGAACGTGGTCGAGAGCTACTCGTTCCTCGCGACGCGGCGGCTGAACGCCCCCGAACGGCTGCGTTACGTGCTGCGCACCCTGGCCGAGGCGCCGGGGCTGTCGAGCATGGACCGCAAGGACCGCGGCGACTTCCTGCGTCACTTCTACCGACGCTACGAGGACGCCCCCGTCAGCCAGATCGACGAGGACTCCAAGGATCTGCTCCACCAGCTGATCCTCACCAAGAGCTTCCCCGCCGGCCTGCGCCGCGTGCGCGAACACCGCGCCCTCGGCCACCGCACGGTGCTGATCACCGGCGCGTTGAGCTTCGCCGTCGAGGGACTACGTCCGTTGTTCGACGAGATCGTCGCCGCCGAGATGACCGTGCGTGCCGACGGCACCTACAGCGGCGAGCTGTCGAAGGTGCCGCCCACCGGCGAGACCCGCGCCCAGGTGTTGGCCGACTACTGCGCGGCCGAAGGCCTGAAGCTCGACGAGAGCATCGCCTACGCCGACTCCACGAGCGACCTGCCGTTGCTCGAGTGCGTCGGCTTCCCGGTGGCGGTCAACCCCGAGACCCGCCTCGCCGCCATCGCTCGCAAACGCGGCTGGCTCGTCGAGGAATGGAGCAAGGCGTCGGGTGCACCGAAGTCGCTGCTGCCGATCGGGAACATGTTGAGCGAGCGCGAACGGCGAAGGGTGTTCATCTGATGAAGGCGCTGCAGGTCGACAAGAAGCTGGCGAAGCTGGGCATGGCGCGCATGCTGTCGTCGCTCTCCCCCGCCGCCGCCGTGCGGATGGGACCGCTCGAGCTGGTCAGCATCGATCCGCCGGCGCTGCCCGGACCGGGCTGGCATCGGGTGCACACCCATCTGGCCGGCATCTGCGGCAGCGACCTCGCCACCGTCGAGGGCCACGCGTCCGCCTACTTCGACCATTGGGTGAGCTTCCCGTTCGTGCCCGGCCACGAGGTGGTCGGCCATCTCGACGACGGCCGGCGCGTGGTGATCGAACCCGTGCTCGGTCATGCTGCCCGCGGGTTCGTGCCGCCGTTCGAGGGCGCAGCGCCCGGCGACGGCAACGACTACGCCCACCTCGCCACGGGCCATCTCGAACCCGGCATCCAGATCGGATTCTGCAACTCCACGTGCGGTGGCTGGGCACCCCAGTTCGTCGCCCACGAGAGCCAGATCCACGAGATCCCCGACTCGATGACCGACGAGCAGGCGGTGCTCGTCGAGCCGACGGCCGGCGGCATCCACGCCGCGCTGCTCACCCTGCCGGTGCTCGCCGGGGTCGAACGTCCGATCGTCGCCGTGCTCGGCGCCGGCACGATGGGGCTGTGCGCGATCGCCGGCCTGCGTCGATACGTCCCGAACGTGCAGATCGTGGTCGGTGCCCGCTACCCGCACCAGCAGGCGCTCGCCACGGCGATGGGCGCCGACATCGTCGGCAAGCCCGACGAGCTCGCCCGGGCCGTGCGCCGCATCACCGGCAGCCACATGATCGGCGACCACCTGTCGGGCGGCGCCGACGCGACCATCGATGCCGTCGGCACGAGCGCCTCCATCGCGGACTGTCTCCGCTTCACCCGACCCCGCGGCCGGGTGGTGCTGATGGGCATGCCCGCCCAGGTGAGCGTCGACCTCACCGGCCTGTGGCACCGCGAAACCCAGCTCGTCGGCGCCTACACCTATGGCACCGAGACCATGCCGGACGGCTCGCGTCGCCGCACCTTCGACCTCGCCATCGAGACCGCGCAGCAGCTCGGCCTCGAACGGCTCCTGTCGGCCACCTATCGCATCGACGACCACGACGACGCCATCGCCCACGCGGCGGCCGCCGGCCGTCGTGGTGCGGTGAAGGTCGCGTTCGACCTGCGACCCATCGCCAAGTCTTCCGGGGCCGAGCGTCCCGAGCCCAAGAAGGAGAGTGCCTGATGCCTCGTCCCGGATTCGTCCTCGAGGTCGATCGCTCCACGCCGTCGGTGCTGTTCTGGCGCGGGGAGAACTTCAGCCTCGAGAAGCTGCCGGCCGGCCGCAGTCGCGTGATCTACCCGCCAGAGCCGCTCAAGCCCCTCGACGACATCGACGGTGCCATCCAGCACGCGCTGTTGAACCCGATCGACCAGGACCCGCTGCCCGCGCTGCTGTTCCCCGGCATGCGCCTCACGATCTGCTTCGACGACGTGAGCCTGCCGCTGCCGAAGATGCAGAAGCCCGACACCCGCCAGCGCGTGATCGAGGCCGTGCTCGACATGGCGGCCGCGGCCGGCGTCGACGACGTCCACATCATCGCTGCGCTCGGTCTGCACCGGCGGATGCACGAGTACGAGCTGCGCCACGCGCTCGGCGACCGCATCTACGACGCGTTCCACCCGCGGGGCATGCTGTACCAGCACGACGCGGAGGACCACGACAACCTCGCCGTGCTCGGCACCACCGATCACGGTGAGGTGCTCGAGATCAACAAGCGTGCGGCCGAGAGCGACCTCGTCGTCTACGTGAACATCAACTCGGTGCCGATGGACGGCGGCTGGAAGAGCATCTGCACCGGCCTCGCCAGCTACCGATGCCTCAGCCACCACCACAACGGCGAGACGCTGCAGAACACCCGCAGCCTCAGCGGCCACCGCAAGCACAGCGCGCTGCACACCAGCATCTGGCGGATGGGTCAGGTGCTGCAGCAGAACGGTCCGAAGCTGTTCCAGATCGAGACCACGCTCAACACCGACATGTTCCCGAAGCCGTTCGACTTCATCAACAAGCGCGAGTGGGAGTGGACCGCGAAGGACCGGGCCACCTACCTCGCCACGACGAAGTCTCTGAACCGCACGCCGCTGCGCATCGCCCGCAAGATCTTCCACAACATCGAAGCGCCTCACCAGATGACGAGCATCCAGGCCGGCGAGACCGAGGCGGTGCACGCGCTCACGCTCGAGCACGTCTATCGCCAGCAGCTCGTGCCGGTGGAGGGCCAGACCGACATCCTCACGATGGGCATCCCGTTCGTGTGCCCGTACAACCCCGACGGCGTGATGAACCCGATCCTGGTGATGTGCATGGGCCTCGGGTACCTGTTCAACATGTACCGCAACAAGCCGCTGGTGCGTCAGGGTGGCGTGATCATCATGACCCACCCCACGTACCGCGACTTCCACCCGGTGCACCACCCGAGCTACATCGACTTCTTCGAGCAGGTGCTCCCCGACACGACCGACCCGGTCGTGATGGGCCACAAGTGGGAGAAGCAGTACGCCGAGGACGAGTGGTACCGCCACCTGTACCGCACCGGCAACGCCTACCACGGCGTGCACCCGTTCTACGCCTGGTACTGGGGCGCTCACGGCCAACAGCACGCCGGCAAGGTGATCATCGTGGGCGGCGACGCCCCGACCGTGCGTCGACTCGGCTTCACCCCCGCGTCGACGATGGACGACGCGTTCGAGATCGCGAGCGACGTCGTCGGCCGCACGCCCACCGTCACCCACCTGCACGTGCCGGCCCTCCTGGTGGCCGACGTCTCGTGAGCGAGAAGAAGGGCGTCTCGGCCGCGACCATGCGCCGTGCGGGCAAGGTCGCCGACCTGGCGAGCGCACCCCTGCGCGCCGCGCTGAAGCCGACGAACAAGCTCGGCTTCCCCTACCGGCCGCCGACGGTGCCCAAGGGCGTCGAGGTCCCCGAGACCCCGAGCAAGCTCGGCGCCGACTACGACACCGACTGGGCTCGCCGAGCACCGGCCAACGCGGCGCGCAGCGTGATCAACCGTGGCCCGCTGCAACTCATGGTGAAGGTGCTCGCCGACCCGGAGATCCTGGGCGTCGACCGGCTCGCCGACCTGCAGGCCAAGGGCGACGACGCACCCGCGCTGATCTTCGCCCCCAACCACCACAGCCACGTCGACACGCCGCTGATGGTGACGGCCGTGCCCGAGCCGTGGCGCTCGAAACTCACCATCGCCGCTGCGGCCGACTACTTCTTCGACAAGCGGGTGAAGGGCGCCGCTGCGGCGCTCGCGCTGAACGCCCTGCCGATCGACCGCGAGGTCACCGGACGCAAGTCGAGCGACCTGATCCGCAACCTGATCGACGACGGCTGGAGCCTCGTGATCTACCCCGAGGGTGGGCGCTCCCCCGACGGCTGGGGCCAGGAGTTCAAGGGTGGCGCCGCGTACCTGTCGATCCGCACCGGCACCCCCGTGGTGCCGGTCTTCATCGACGGCACCGGCGCGATCTTCGGCAAGGGCATGAAGCGCCCGAAGCCCGGCAAGTCGCGCGTCGTGTTCGGTGCGCCGTTGCGGCCCGTGGAGGGCGAGTCGACCCGCCGGTTCAACGCCCGCATCGAGGCAGCGGTCACCGCGCTCGGCGACGAGGCGCTCACCGACTTCTGGACCGCTCGTCAGCGGGCCGCCACGAAGACGAACCCGAAGCTGACCGG
>JBILUM010000274.1:0-4657 GCA_044370995.1 Ilumatobacteraceae bacterium
ACGCAGCTGTCGCGCTTGGTGACGTCGGAGCCGACGACCACGACCGAACGCTGCAGCATCACATCGGACTGGACCACTACGCCGTACCGCTCGCCGTGCTGCTCGTGCCCGACGCCTTGGCGACTGCGAGTGCCGAACAACTCGTCTGCGTCGTCCCCAAGGCCTCGGTCATGCGGGCAGGCCGCCGATCGATGGGTGCCGTAGGTTCGGGCCATGGAGCAGATGCGGGAGGAACTGCGGGCTGGGGTCGAGGCGCTCGACATGGTGACCGAACTGCTGCACCGCATTCGGCTGACCCATCCCACCGCTGGGCTGTACGAAGCCGCCGAGGTGCAGTGGTGGTGGGGCCAGCGCGGGCGATCGACCGACGAGTTCGGGCAGCTGTTCTGGTTCGACGATCGGGACCGGCCTGCGGCTGCGGTGATCGCGACGGCGTTCGGCGACGACGTGCAGCTCGACCCGTTGATGATGCCCAACGCCACGCCCGACTGGGTCGTACACGTGATGACACGTGGCCTCGACCACGTCCATGTGGCCGGGATCGAGTTCGTGAGCCTCGAGGTCGCCTCGAACGACGACATCCTCCGATCGATGCTCCTCGATCGAGGCTTCACCGTCGAGCGAGACGGCGGTCTGGTCGAGTCATGGCTCGCCGCGGCCGACCGGCCGGCGATCAGCCCCCTCGCAGACGGATATCGGTTGTGCAGCCGCCTCGACGCAGCCGATCGGCCGCACCACATGATGCATGCAGGTCGGAACCATCCCGATCCGGAACGGCGGCTCAGGCAGACATCGCTCTACCGACCCGACCTCGACCTCGTCGTGTACGACGCCGACGATGATGTCGCGGCGTACGGATTGTGCTGGTACGACCCGGACACGTCCGTCGGCGTCGTCGAGCCGATGCGCACCGAGGATGCCCACCAGAGCCGGGGTCTCGCCCGCCACGTCCTCACCAGCGGCATCGAGCTCCTGGTGCAGGCGGGAGCCGAACGCATCAAGATCTGCTTCGAGCCCGACAACCCCGCGTCCAGCCACCTCTACCCGAGCGTCGGCTTCGTGCCCGCTCGCCGCAACGACATGTGCTCGGGACCCACCGGCGTCGGCGCTGCGGATCGGCGCGACGAGCCGTAGGCGCCGATGCGGCCCGCGGTCGAGGCCCGGACCTACCATCGCACCCGTGATCACCGAACAGCTCACGCTCGACACCGCCGCCGGCAGCATGCCCACCTGGGTGTACCACCCGGGTATCCAGGGCCCGCACCCACTGGTCATGTACCTGATGGACGCGCCGAGCATCCGCCCCGCGCTCCACGACATGGCGTCGCGCCTGGCGACCGCCGGCTACTACGTGATGATGCCGTACCTGTTCTACCGCGGTGGCCCGTACCGCGAGTTCGGCACCAGCGACGAGGACATGCACGCCCGCCGCGACCTCATGGGCACCGTCACGCCGACCGGCATCCTCGACGATGCCGCCGCCATGCTGCGCCACGCCGAGGCCGACCCGGCGGCAGACACGAGCCGCTTCGGTGCCGTCGGGTTCTGCATGAGCGGCGGACTCACGTTGGCGCTCGCGAAGGCGTACCCCGGCCGGATGCAGGCGGCCGCCTCGATCCATGGTGCGTGGATGGTGCGCGAAGGCGCCGACTCGCCACACCTCGACCTCGAGCGGGCCACCGCAGAGGTGTACCTCGGCTGGTGCGACAACGATCCGACCGCTCCCCTCGCCGATCGCGACACACTGCTCGCGGCGCTCGCCGAGGCCGGCATCGTGCACACGATCGACTTCTACACCGATGCCGTCCACGGCTACGCGCCCGCCGGTGAACGGCACCACCGCGCCGCGTCGGAACAGCACTGGGAGCGTGTGCACGACATGTTCCTGCGTCGCCTGCTCCGCCCGACCTGACGATCACACGACGGTGTCCGGCGCACATCTCGGCACGCGCCGACGCCGTCCACCTACGATCCCCCATCACGCAGTCGAGACGTTGGGGGACGCATGACGCAACTGTCGGAGAACTGGGCAACCCTGTGGGAGGCGCTCGCGGACGCGCAGCCCGATCACGTCGCCGTCGTCGTGGGCGATCGGCAGATGCGGTGGCGCGACCTCGACGAACGAGCGGCCCGGAGTACCTGGAGACGGTCTACGCGCTGTTCAAGGTGCGTGCCACGCCGGTGAACGTCAACTACCGGTACCTCACCGACGAGATCGTCTACATCCTCGACAACGCGGACGCCGAGGTGCTCGTGTTCCACGGCTCGCTCGGCGATCGCCTCATCGGTGTGGGCGAACGGCTCCCGAACCTGAAAGTGCTGCTGCAGGTCGACGACGGCACTCCCCTGCTGCCCGGCGCACGCTGGTACCACGAGTTCCTCGAGTCGGCCGATCCCGCACCGCGCATCGAGCGCTCCGGCGAGGACCACCTCTTCCTGTACACCGGCGGCACGACGGGGATGCCGAAAGGCGTCATGTGGCGCCATGTCGACCTGTTCGGTGCGCTCGCCTTCACCGGCTACATGTCGATGGGTCTCGAACTCCCGACCACCCCCGAGGAGGTGGGCCGCGTCGCGGCCGAACTGAACGCTGCCGGCCGCAGCCCCGTCAACCTGTGCGCTCCCCCACTGATGCACGGCACCGCACTGTTCTTGGCGATCTCGGCGTTCGTCATGGGCGGCACCGTCGTGATGCTCGGTGAACGGCGCTTCGATGCCGACGAACTGTGGCGCCTGGTGGAGGAACACCACGTGACCCAGTTGTCGATCGTCGGCGACGCGTTCGCCCGGCCGATGGTCGCCGCGCTCGAAGCATCCGAGGCGGCCGGACGTTCGTACGACCAGTCGTCGGTGCAGCGCATCGTCTCCACGGGCGCCACCCTGTCCGCCGACCACAAGAAGGCGTTCCAGGCGCGCTGCGGCAGCGCCGTGATCATGGACCTGATCGGCGCCAGCGAGGGTGGTCCGTTCGCGATCTCGATGACGATGCCCGGTGCCGAGCCTCCGGCGACCGCGGTGTTCACCGCCCCGCCGAATGCCGTCGTGATCGACGATGCGACGGGTCGTCCCGCCGAGCGCGGATCGGGCGTCGTCGGCATGCTCGCGGTGAGCGGGCCGATGCCGCAGGGCTACTACAAGGACCCGGTGAAGAGCGACGCGACCTTCCGCCTGATCGACGGCGTTCGCTACACGGTGCCGGGCGACTACGCCACGATCGACGCCGACGGCACGGTGCACCTGCTCGGCCGCGGCTCGGTCTGCATCAACACCGGCGGCGAGAAGGTGTACCCCGAGGAGGTCGAGGTCGCGGCTCGGTCGCACCCGGGCGTGCTCGACTGCAACGCCGTCGGTGTCCCCGACGAACGGTTCGGTCAGGCGGTCACCCTCGTCGCCTCCCGCGCACCGGGCACGGCTGCGACCGATGACGAGGTGATCGAGCACATCCGCACCCAGGTGGCGGCCTACAAGGCGCCCAAGCGAGTGGTGTGGGTCGATGCCGTCTACCGCAGCCCGAGCGGCAAGGCCGACTACCGCTGGGCGGTCACCGCAGCGACCAGCTGACGCACCTCCGTGAGCTTCGTTCAGTGCTGGAGGAACGGGGCGACGGCGGTCATCGAGCCGGGCAGCCACTGGCTCACCTGCACCCGGTCGATGCCGAGCTCGCCGAGCGCGAACAGGTTCTCGGCCACTCGCTCGGGTTCGCCGACCATCGAGCCGTAGAGGCCGTCGCCCAGCACCTGCTGCATCGCCGCCACGTGCGGCCCGCACCCGACGAAGGTGAGGATGCTCACCTTGACGTCGGGGTTCGCCGACTTCACCGTGTCGACCATCTCCTGCACCTCGGCGAGCGTGACGCTCGCCAGCTCGGCCATGTCGAGCCCGCCGCCACGGGTGCTGCGTCCCATCTTCAGCTCCACCCGGTCGACGAGGGGCGTGATGTTCCGCATCGTCCACGGGCTGCCCACGCTGGCGGTGACCGGCGGCGGCGTGGCCGGCAACGGCCCCAGCGCCGGGACGTCCACCTGATAGTGCTCGCCCTCGAACCGGCAGGGGCGCCCGGCCACCACCTCACGGACGATCTGCACCGCCTCGTGGAACATGCGCGCGCGGGTGCGACCGTCGGGGAACTCCTGACCCGTGCGCTCCATCTCGTCGCGCGCCCACCCGGCGCCGAGGCCCGCCTCGAACCGCCCGCCCGACACCACCTGCATCGACAGGCTCGCCTGGGCGAACTCGACCGGATGGCGGAACAGGTTGTTCGCGAACGCCGGCTGCAGCACCGCACGTTCGGTGGCTGCGGCCATCGTGGCCAGCGTGACCCACAGGTGCGGGAACGGGGTGACGTGCTGGCGCGCCACCCAGAAGTGATCGGAGCACGCGACGCCGTCGTATCCCTCGGCCTCGCGATCGCGGGCCCACCCTGCTGGATCGTCGACGGCCGAGGTGAGGTTGGCGAACCACTGCATCGGGGTCGACTGTACCGATAGCGTCCTGCTCGTGAACGACCGGCCTGACAGGTCCCCTGACGCGGCCCCTGCCGGTTGGTACCCCGACCCGCTCGGCCGATACGACCACCGTTGGTACAACGGCACGGCGTGGACGGCCGACGTCTCGATCGACGGCCGCCGCTTCGTCGACCCGGTCCCGCTCGACACCC
>JBILUM010000372.1:0-3799 GCA_044370995.1 Ilumatobacteraceae bacterium
GATGCGCCGTGAGGGCTACGAGCTGCAGGTCAGCCGCCCGCAGGTCATCACCAAAGAAGTCAACGGCAAGCGCTTCGAGCCGCAGGAGCGCGGCGTGTGCGACGTCCCCGACGATCACGTCGGCACCGTCACCCAGGAGCTCGCTCCTCGCAAGGGCCGCGTCACCGACCTGCGCCCCGGCGACGCCGGCCGCACGATCGTCACCTTCGAGTGCCCGAGCCGTGGCCTCATCGGCTTCCGGTCGCTGCTGATGACCGCCACCCGCGGCACGGCCTTGCTGCACCAGCACCACCTGGGCTGGATGCCGTGGGCGGGCGACATGCCCGACAGCCGCGGCGGCGCGATGGTGAGCGACCGCATGGGTGTCACCACCGGTTACGCGATGGACAAGCTCCAGCTCAGCGGCGGCTTCTTCGTGCACCCGGGCGAGCCCGTGTACGAGGGCATGGTCATCGGCGAGTGCGCCCGTGAGGACGAGCTCGTCGTCAACTGCGTGCGGCCGAAGGAGAAGAACAACATCCGGACCCACAGCCACGACGACGCGGTCAAGCTGCCGGCGCCGAAGATCCACTCGCTGGAGACGGCGATCGAGTGGATCGCCGACGACGAACTGGTCGAGGTCACCCCCAAGAGCATCCGGATTCGCAAGCGGTATCTGGGGCTCGAGGAGCGCCGCAAGGCCAACAAGAAGGTCCCGACCTCCGTCTGACCCGTCTGACCCGTCCGGTCCGCTCCAGCGGCCCGGCGGTCAGCGACGGCGGACGGCGGGGTGGGGCAGCGGCGTCCACTTCGGGCGTGTGAGCAGCGGCAGCAGCTGGTCGTAGACCTCCTGGCCGACCATGCCGACGATCTCGTCGCGGAGGTACTCGTACACGGGGACCTTCCCTCCGCCGCTGCTGCCGCCGCCGGCGACGAACGCGTCGTCGCTCTCGGTGCACCACCAGTGGAACTCGTCGCCTCCCGGGCCCCAGTCGCGGCGCTTCCATTCGCGCAGCGTGCTGGTGACGTGACCCTGATCGTCGGTCTGATGGTCGAGCCGCAGCGGCAGCTGCCAGCAGACGTTCGGCTTCCAGTCCATCGGCCGCTCGCCGGCGTCGAGCGCCGCCTGGTGCAGCGCACATCCCGGGCCACCCTCGAAACCGGGACGGTTCAGGAAGATGCAGGCGTCGTCGACGAGCCGGGTGACGGTCTCACCGTCGGAGCCGGTGTCGAGGAAGCCGGCCTTCTTGGCCCGTTTCGCGAACTGCCAGACCTTCGGCGTGAGCCGCACGACCGAGCGCACCACGGTCTGGACGTCGTCGTCGTCGACGAAGTGCGCGCCGTAGCTGCAGCACCCCTGGGACATCTCGGTCGCATCAGCGTCGAGCACGCCCTTGCACCCGCTGCCGAAGATGCAGCTCCAGCTCGAACGGAGGAAGGTGGCGTCGATCATCCACGTCCGCTTCTCGGTGCGGTCGTCGAAACTGATCCATTCGTGGGCGTCCAGTGGCTGGCTGGTGGCAGGAAGTGGCACGTCAGCGAATGTAGAGCCTCGGTAGGCTCGTCGCTGCATGAGCACCCCCTCGACCCCCCGCACCGCCGACGAGCTCCGTTCCGCCTTCACGGGCTTCTTCGCCGACCGTGGCCACCAGGTGGTGCCCTCGGCGAGCCTGATCCCGCACGATCCGACGCTGCTGTTCACCGTGGCGGGCATGGTGCCGTTCAAGCCGTACTTCGTGGGCGACGAGACCCCGCCGTACAAGCGGGCGGTCACCTCGCAGAAGTGCGCCCGTGCGGGTGGCAAGCACAACGACCTCGACGACGTGGGCCGCACCTCGCGCCACCTCGTGTTCTTCGAGATGCTCGGCAACTTCAGCTTCGGTGACTACTTCAAGAGCGACGCCATCCCGTGGGCGTGGGACCTCGTCACGAACACCTTCGGCCTCGACGGCGACCGCTTGTGGGTCACGGTGCACGAGAGCGACGACGACGCCGAAGCGATCTGGCACGAGCAGGTCGGCGTCCCGATGTCGCGCATCCAGCGCCTCGGCGACAAGGACAACTTCTGGCAGATGGGCGAGACCGGCCCGTGCGGTCCGTGCAGCGAGATCCATTTCGACCGCGGCCCGGCGTTCGGCCCCGAGGGCGGCCCGCTCGCCGACACCGCGGGCGAGCGGTTCATGGAGCTCTACAACCTGGTCTTCATGCAGTTCAACCAGGCGGCCGACGGCACGCGCACACCTTTGCCGAAGCCGTCGATCGACACCGGTGCAGGCCTCGAGCGCATCCTGTGCGTGCTGCAGGACGTCGACGCCGTGTGGGAGACCGACCTCATGCGCCCGCTCATCGAGCAGGCGTGCAGCCTCACCGGCAAGTCGTACACCTCGGGCGACTACGACGACCGCGACAGCTTCGCGATGCGCGTGCTCGCCGAACACGCCCGCAGCAGCACCATGCTCGTCGCCGACGGCGTGTTCCCGAGCAACGAGAACCGGGGCTACGTGCTCCGCCGCATCATCCGTCGCGCGGTGCGTTACGCCTACCTGCTCGGCACCGAACAACTGGTGATGCCCTCGCTCGTCGAGACCGCCATCGACGTGATGGGCAACGCCTACCCCGACGTCGCCAAGCAGCGCGACTTCATCGTCGGTGTGCTCACCCGGGAGGAGGAGCGCTTCCGCCAGACGTTGAAGACCGGCCTCGCGATCCTCGAAGACGAGCTCCTCACCAATCCCACCAAGCTGCCCGGCACCACCGCGTTCACCCTCCACGACACGTACGGCTTCCCGCTCGAACTCACCGAGGAGATCGCGAGCGAGCGCGGCGTCGCCGTCGACGGTGAGGGCTTCGACGCCGAGATGCAGGCCCAGCGCGAGCGTGCCAAGGCGGCCCGAAAGGGCGCGGCGGTCGGCGACGAGCGGATGAACGCCTACCGCGACGTGGTCGAGCAGTACGGCACCACCGAGTTCGTCGGCTACACCGACGACTCCACCGAGGCCACGGTGCTCGCCGTGCTGCCCGGCGCCGAGGAGGGCACCGTCGAGATCTTCCTCGACCGCACGCCGTTCTACGCCGAGAGCGGCGGCCAGGTCGGCGACGCCGGCACGATCAACGCCGACACCGGCATCGCCGAGGTCATCGACACCACGTTCGCGCTGCCCGGCCTGCGCCGCCATGTCGCCAAGGTGCTCAGCGGCGAGATGATCGCCGGCGCCAACGCGACCGCCACGATCGACGTCGAGCGCCGTGACGCCACCCGGCGCAACCACACCGGCACCCATCTGTTGCACCACGCGCTGCGCATCGTGCTCGGCGAGCACGTGAAGCAGGCCGGTTCGCTGGTCGGCCCCGATCGCCTGCGCTTCGACTTCAGCCACTACGCCCCGGTGTCCGACGAGGAGATCGCCCGGATCGAGGCGATCGTCAACACCGAGACGCTGGCGAACGCCCCGGCGCGGGCGTTCGAGACCACCAAGGACGAGGCGCTCGCGATGGGTGCGATGGCGTTCTTCGGCGACAAGTACGGCGACATCGTGCGCGTGCTCGAGGCCGGCAGCTCGATCGAGCTGTGCGGCGGCACGCATGTGAAGGCCACCGGCGACATCGGCATCGTCAAGGTCGTGAGCGAGAGCTCGATCGGCTCCAACCTGCGCCGCATCGAAGCGGTCACCGGCGCCAACACCCTGGCGTTGCTGCAGCGTGACGAGCACGTGCTCACCGACGTCGCCCGGCTCGTGGGCGCCAGCACCGACGACCTCGTCGGCGGCGTGCAGCGCCGCCTCGACGAGATCAAGCACCTGCAGGACGAGCTCAAGGCGCT
>JBILUM010000276.1:0-4640 GCA_044370995.1 Ilumatobacteraceae bacterium
GGGGTCGACGAGGTCGGCCTGCTGACGGGTGACAACTCGATCAACGGAGACGCCCCGGTGGTGGTGATGACCACCGAGGTGCTGCGCAACATGATCTACGCCCGCAGTGCCGCGCTCGACCTGCTCGACGTGGTGGTGCTCGACGAGGTGCACTTCCTCCAGGACGCCTACCGCGGCCCGGTGTGGGAGGAGGTGATCATCCACCTGCCCGTGTCGGTGCACCTGGTGTGCCTGTCGGCGACGGTGAGCAACGCGCAGGAGCTCACCGACTGGATCAGCACCGTCAGAGGCCCCACCACGGCGATCGTCGAGGAGCGCCGACCTGTCCGCCTGGAGAACCTCTACTTCGTGGGCGACAAGACCCACGACCGCACCCACCTGTTGCCCGTCCTCGTCAACGGCCGCTCCAACAACGACGCGATGCGCCTCGACAGCGAGGCGATGCGAGCGCCTCGCGGTGGCCGCAACCGCAAGGAGACCCAGGGTCGGCGCAAGCTGTACACGCCGTCGCGGCTCGACGTGGTCGACATGCTCGAGCGTCAGCGGATGCTGCCGGCCATCTACTTCATCTTCAGCCGCAACCAGTGCGACGAGGCCGCCCGGTCGGTGCTCGCCGCCGGGGCCCGGCTGACGACGGGGGAGGAGCGCGACCGCATCCGCGAGATCGTCGACGCCCGGCTCGGCACCATGGACGCGGCCGACCTGGCCGTACTCGGCTACGGCCAGTTCCTCGCCCAGCTGGAGGCCGGTGTCGCCGCCCACCATGCCGGCATGGTGCCGCCGTTCAAGGAGGTGGTCGAGGCCTGCTTCGTCGAGGGGCTGGTGAAGGTGGTGTTCGCCACCGAGACCCTCGCCGTCGGCATCAACATGCCGGCCAAGTGCGTGGTGATCGAAAAGCTCACCAAGTTCACCGGCGACCACCACGCGTTCCTGACGCCGGGGGAGTACACCCAGCTCACCGGTCGCGCCGGTCGCCGCGGCATCGACGACCTCGGCAACGCGGTCGTGCTGTGGAGTCCGTTCGTGCCCTTCGACCAGGTGGCCGCGCTTGCGAGCAGCCGGTCGTTCCACCTCAACTCGGCGTTCCGGCCCACCTACAACATGGCCACCAACCTGGTGCGCACGTACTCGAGCGAGCGGGCACACCACCTGCTGAACCTGTCGTTCGCCCAGTACCAGGCCGACCGCGACGTGGTGAAGATCGAGTCGCGCCTCGAACGGCGCCAACAGCACCTGCGCGACCTCAGCGACGCGGCGCGCAGCCCGTACGGCGATCTCGACGAGTACCGCCGGCTGCTCAAGCGCGGCAGCGAGAGCCGTGAGCGTCGCGACGATCGCCAGGTCACCATCGGGCGCGACAACCCGATCGAACTCGCGCTGCTCAAGTTGAAGCCGGGCGACATCGTCTACGTCGAGAAGGGCCGATACGCAGGCCGCGTGGCCGTGCTCGCCACCGCGCACCGCAAAGGTGGCATGCGGCTCAGCGGGCTCACCACCCGGCGCGACCCGATCCAGTTGAGCGAGCTCGACTTCGACGAACCACCGCGGGCGATCGGCAAGATCCAGCTGCCGAACGACTTCGCGCCGAACCGCCAGGACTACCAGCGCGAGGTCGCCCAACGGCTGATGAAGGCCGAGGTGCAGCCGTACCGTCGCAAGGGGCGCGGTGGTGGCGCAGCGGCCTGGGACGGCGACGGGCCCGGCGGCGCCGGACCCGACATCAGCGACGGTCACCCCGTGGAGGACGATCCGGATCTCGCCGACCGGCTGAAGGCCGCAGCTCAGGCCGATCGCGTGGCCCGCGAGATCGACGAGCTCCAGCAGCGCATGCGCGGTCGCAGCCAGTCGATCTCCCGCGACTTCGACCGGGTGCTGCGGATCCTCGAGAACTGGGGCTACGTCGACGGCTGGTCGCTCACCGACGCCGGCGAGATCCTGTCGCGAACGTTCCACGAGTGCGATCTGCTCATCGTCGAGTGCCTCCGTCGCGGCCTGTTCGACGGCCTCGGGCCGGCAGAGCTCGCTGCGCTCGTCTCCGTGTTCGTCTACGAGCACCGCAGCCCCGACCCGGCGCCGCGACCGTGGTTCCCCAGCCCCACGGCGAAGCAGCGGTGGACGAGCATCATCACGATCAGCCTCGAACTGCAGGACATCGAGGAGGAGGCGGGCCTGTCGTTGCACCGGGCGCCCGATCCCACGTTCATCGCCGTGGCGTTCGCGTGGGCCGCAGGCGAGGGCTTCGCCGAGGTCGTCGAGCAGGAGGAGCTCACCGGCGGCGACTTCGTGCGCACCACCAAGCAACTCATCGACGTACTCCGTCAGCTCGCGCTCGTCGCGCCGGTGCGCGAGACCCGTCGCAACGCCGAGCGTGCCGCCGAGGCGTTGTTCCGCGGCGTGGTCGCGGCGTCGAGCGCGATCGAGATCTCGCCCGAACCCGCCGCCGACGCTGCTGACGTGCCGACGACGACCGACGAGGCCGACGGTGACGATCCGCAAGGGTGAGGCATGGGGCGGCGTCGGCCCGCTGCCCGATGGAGCGGTGGTCGTGCGGTCCGACGCCGAGCTCCACCGCCTCGTGCACGAGGCCCGTTCGGCGGGACGGGCGTTGCCATCGATCGCACTGCTCGGTGGCTCGCTGATGCGAGCCGTGGGCGGCACCGGAGACGAACGACGGCTCGTCGGCGAGGTCGCCGTTCTGCCCGTCGACCTCGTCCGGGTGGAGTTCGACGCGACCACCACCAGGTCGGCCGCGCACGTGATCGCCCGGCGCGGCTGGTGGCGCGGCCCGATCCTGGCGGCGATGAACGCCGAGTTCGTCGGCGCGTGGGACGTGACGCCGCGCGGGCATCCCAACGACGGGCGGGTCGACCTGCTCGAGGTGTCGGCGGCGATGTCGGTACGCGACCGGCTCCGTGCCAGAGGTCGGCTCACGGCCGGCACCCATCTCCCGCATCCGGCCATCAGCGTTCGCCAGACGCCGTCGGTGGAGCGCACCTTCGAACGGCCGATGCGGGTGTGGGTCGACGGCGTTCCGATGGGGTCGACCGGTTCGCTGCGGCTCACGGTCGAACCCGACGCCCTCGTGGTCTGTGTGTAGCGTCTCGTCCGTGACCGACCCCGCCCAGAACGATCCCCGCATCGACGAACTCAAGACCCGCGTGTGTGCCGAGGTCGATCGTCTCGCCGACCGGCTGATCGACGCGAGCCACCAGATCCACGCCCACCCCGAGCTCAACTACCAGGAGGTGTTCGCCCACGACCTGCTCACGAACATCCTCGACGACCTCGGCCACGCGCCGGTGCGCCACGCCTACGGCGTCGACACCGCCTTCGAGGCGAGCGTCGGGTCTGCCGGGCCCGAGATCGCGGTGCTGTGCGAGTACGACGCCCTGCCCGGCATCGGCCACGCCTGCGGCCACAACGTCATCGCCACCGCCGGCCTCGGCGCGGGCCTTGCCGCCGCCGTGCTGGCCGACGAGGCGGGCGGTCGCGTCCGCATCATGGGCACACCCGCCGAGGAGGGCGGTGGCGGCAAGATCCTCATGGCGCGCCAGGGCGCGTTCGACGGCCTCGCCGCGGCGATGATGGTGCACCCGGCCGACGCCGACCTGATCCGGATGGACTGCATCGCCGTGCAGGAGATGTACATCGACTACCACGGCAAGGCCGCGCATGCCGCCGCTGCGCCGCAGCAGGGCCGCAACGCCCTCGACGCGGCGGTGCTCGGCTACATGAACGTCGCCGCGTTGCGCCAGCACATCCTGCCCACCGAGCGCATCCACGGCATCTTCGACAAGGCCGGCGACAAGGCGAACATCGTGCCCGCCGAGACGTCGATGACGTGGATGGTGCGGTCGCCCACGATCTCGTCGCTGCAGCCGCTGAAGGACCGCGTGCTCGCATGCCTCGAGGCGTCTGCCGCCGCGACGGGCTGCACCTGCAACACCCGGTGGCAGGGCGTCACCTACGCCGACATGATCGACAACGGCCCGATGGTGGCCTCCTATGTCGCCAACGCCGCCCGTCTCGGCCGCACCGTGCAGGACCCGCGGGCCATCGGCCACCCGGTCGTCGGGTCGACCGACATGGGCAACATCAGCTACCTCGTGCCGTCGATCCACCCGATGATCAAGGTGGCCGAGGAGGGCGTGCCGATCCACACCCAGGCGTTCGCCGAGTGGGCCCGCAGCGAGTCGGGCGACCTCGCCGTGCTCGACGGAGCGAAGGCGATGGCCATGACCGTCATCGACCTGTGGACCTCGTCTGCGGTGCGCACGTCGGTGGCGGCGGCGTTCGATCAGCGCCCCGACACCGTGTCCGTCCACTGACTAATCCCCGGTTCGTCGTGGCAGGACACATCCCTGCCCCGACCGGGGCCGTCTTCTAGGCTGCCGTGTTGTGACGGTCTACGTCCCCGAGGAGTTCACCCCGACCGAAGCAGACATCCTGCGGCGGTACTTCACCAACCTGGACGGCCCCGTTTTCGCGTTGGTCAACCTCCCCGAGGTGGTGAAGGGTGCCCTCTTCGCCCGGTACAGCCGGAGCCCGAAGAGCCTGCGGCGGCTGTTCCTCGACGAGTTCGTCGGCGACCTCGACATCGAGGGCGACCAGACGGTCGACGCCACGATGGGCCTCGAGCG
>JBILUM010000277.1:0-4639 GCA_044370995.1 Ilumatobacteraceae bacterium
GAGCGCGGCGTGCGCAACGACGACGCGACCGACGACGACATCGCGGCGATGCGCCGGATCGTGGCCGAGGCGGCAGCGGCCGGTGCGCTCGGGCTCAGCACGTCGCGCACGATCTTCCACCGCTCGATCGACGGCACCGCGGTGCCGGGCACGTATGCGACCGAGCGCGAGCTGACCGAGTTGGCGATGGGGTTGGCCGACGGTGGTGGCGGTGTGTTCGAGGCGATCACGTCGAGTTCGATCGGAGCGATGGAGGGCCTCGGTGGTGAGCGTTTCTCGCAGGAGCACGAACTGCACCTGTTGAACGCCATCTCGCGTCAGGCGGGCGTGAACGTGACGTTCACGACCGCGCAGACGCGCGACTACCCGGAGGCGTGGCGCCAGGTGTTGGCGTTCGCTGCCGAGCAGAACGCCACCGGGTCGCGGCTGTACCCGCAGGTGGCGTCGCGGCCGATCGGACTGCTGTCGAGCCTGGCCGGCTACCACCCGTACATGCGCCGCCGGGCGTACCTCGATCTCGTGCACCTGCCGGTGAGCGAGCGTGCTGCGGCGATGCGCGATCCGCAGGTGCGGGCCGCGATCCTCACCGGCGACGACGTGCCGCCGGCGCTGCAGGGGTCGATGGAGAACCTGTACCTGGCGCTGCAGATGGCGACGCCGGGCATGTATCCGCTCGACGAGGTGGTCGACTACGAGCCGACGGCCGAGCACACGTTCGCCGCGCTCGCCGCGGCGCGGGGCACGACGCCCGAGGAGTTGATGTACGACTTCCTGTGCGAGGGCGACGGCACGAACGTGGCGACGATCATGGGCACCGGGTACGTCGACGGGAACATGGACGCGATGCGCGAGATGCTGGTCGATCCGGTGACGGTGACCGGTCTGGCCGATGCGGGTGCGCACGTGAAGCTCATCTGCGACGGCACAGCGCCCACCACCCAGCTCACGCACTGGACGCGCGATCGGTCGCGCGGGGCGACGATCCCGTTGGAACTCCTGGTCGAGAAGCAGACGCGGCGCAACGCCCGGCTGTACGGGTTGCACGATCGCGGCACGCTCGAGGTGGGCATGCGCGCCGATGTGAACGTGATCGACATGGAGCGGCTGACGGTGCGTCGGCCGGTGGCACACCACGACCTGCCGGCCGGCGGCATGCGGTTCCTGCAGCCGGTGAGCGGTTATGTGGCGACGATCGTCAACGGGGTGCAGACCCGCAGCATGGACACCGACACCGGGGAACGTCCCGGCCGACTCCTCCGCCGCCCCTGACCCGTCAGGCGATCCCACCGTCCCGGTCCGCACGAACGAGGCGGACCACCTCGTCGACGTCGAGATGCACTCCGGTGCGCCTCCGCGGTCGCAAGCGCATCGGTTCGATCATCGGCGACACCTCCCTGGTGAGGAGGTCGACCACATAGGCCTCGAGTGTTCGGCCTGCAATGGCAGCACGGATCGAGAGCTCCTTGTGCAGGGCATCAGGAACGTCCCGGAGGTCGATGTTCGGCATGAGGCGAACGTATTGGGTCGCGCTCGGTTGCCTCGCCCGAATTCGCGCCACCGAGGGATGACCGGATCTCCCGCGACCGTGGTTGCTGCTCATGCAGCGGTTGTACGGCCGGGGTGTGACGCGATGCCTGCGGACCGGCGGGCGGGGCGCTGGGTCGGGGGGTGACCCTGCGCCTGCCCGAGTGACGGTGCCTGATCGACGGGTCAGGCGTGCTGGAGGCGCAGCGTGGGGGTGGGGGCGACGTGTTCGACGATGAGCGCGATGGTCTCGGCGTCGAGTTCGGCCGGCAGATTGCTCAACCAGCGGTCCAGCATGTGCTGGTGCACGATGTCGACGCCGTCGGGGCGGGGGACGATCTCGTCGGCGCTGTCGGCGCCGGCGAGCACGATCACCGGGGTGACGTTGATCTCGATCCCGCAGGCCCAGCTCAACAGCTGTGAGGAGAGCTCGGCGGTGAGCCGCGGGGTGCTCATCTGGTTGCGATGGTCGTTGGCCCAGGGGCGGTCGTTCTGCACGCCGATGGGCAGGGTGGCCTGGTGGCGCACGTCGAGCACGAACACACCGCCGGGGCCGAGCACGACCGGACGGTCGACGCCCGGGACGTAGAGGTGATGCCAGCCGCCGGGCAACAGATCGGTGACCAGGGCTGCCTGGCTGGCGACTTCTTCGACGAGTCGGGCCAGCGGGGGTGTTGCACTCATGACTCATTCATCGGTTCGTCAAGCTTTCGTCTGGAGCGATTTCTTGTCCGAGCGCGCGGCGTGAGGTGCGAAGGGGATGCGACGGGGGGTGCGCCCAGCGCGCACCCCACCGTCGAGGCACAGCCGGGGGGGAGGGACGACCGTGCCGATCAGGTACCGGATTCCGGTAGCGACCTTTGCGGCCGGTGTTCGATCTCCACCGGCCGCACGACCGTGACGGTACGCGTGCCGTTCGAACGGCGAGCGACGGCTCGTGGGCGGCCGCGTGAATGGTCGGTGAGCCTTCGGGGTGGACGGCGGGCGCCGCGGGTGGATGCCCGCCGAGGGGTCAGGTCCTCGAGGCGCTCGCGTAGGGGGTCATGTCGATGCCGGGCCAGCGGGCGGCGACATCGGCGAGGGTCTGCTCGTTCCAGTACTCGTGGCCGGGCAGGGGGAAGCCGAACAGGTCGCGCTGGCGCGGGGTGGCGTGGTCGAGCAAGTGGTGGAACGCGGGGCGTGGCGCTCGGTCGGGCCAGCTGACCTTGCCCTGCCACGGGTTGCCGCGGGCCTGGTAGTCGGCGAGGAGGGCGAACCGGCTGCGCGGGTGACCGGAGAAGGACGAGCCTCGGTGGAGGACGTCGGTGGTGTAGAGGAAGATCGAGCCGGCGGGTCCGGTGACCGCGATCTCGTGTTCCTCGAGTTCGCCGGGTTCGAGCCGGTTGGGCCACAGGGGGATCGGGTCGCCGATGTGGCGGGGGATGACCTTGGTGGGGCCGTCGGCGTCGGTGACGTCGGACAGGAGGATGAAGGTGGTGAGTTGCGGCCAGCGGAGGTCGCGGCGGGGGACGACCAGGTTGTGGTTGTTGAAGTCACGGTGGTGGGGCTGGTCGTAGTCGACGGCACCGCTGTACTTGGCCCAGAGCTCGATCTTGTAGAGGTCGAGCGAGGTGGTGCCGCAGAAGCGCTCGGCGGCGTCGACGAGGTCGGGGTGGATGGCGATGCGGTTGAGGTCCCACGATTCGAACGGGCCGACGCGCAGGCCGGCGAACTGGTGGGCGACGATCGAGTGGTGTTGTTCGGGGTCGGCGAAGTACTGGTCGTGGGTGGGGAACTGTTCGAACAGGCCGTCGCGTGCGGCGGCGAGTTCGTCGGGGGTGAGGAAGCCCTCGACCACTGCGTAGCCGTCGGTGCGCACCTGGTGCAGCACGTCGTCGCCGATGTGCATCGCTCGCCGGCCCTCCTGGGCGATCGCTCGCCTGCGTGGGTCGCTGGCGCGTGATGTCACCGTACCGAGAGCGTGCGTGTGGCGACGGCGTGGGTGTGCAGCGGGTGTGTCGTGTGCCCATCGCGTTGGCGTGATGGGCCGCGCCAGCGATGCTGGAAAGCCCGTTCCGGCGGGTGTGTTGCGACCCCACCGATCGAAGGAAACACCGTGGCGAAGAAGCAGGCGAACAGGGCACCCCGTTTCGAGCCGATGCAGTACTGGCGCAAGCTGTGCTGGGTGACGCCGCAGATCGTGTTGAGCGGCGATCTGCCCGAGGGCGATGCGAAGCTGCGCGGCCTGAACCAGTGGGTCGATGCGGGCATCACGCACATCGTCGACACGCGGCTCGAGCACAGCGACGAGAAGTTCGTCGCCAAGCACCAGCCCGACCTCGGGTACACCTGGGTGGGCGTCGACGACCACGGTGGCAAGCAGCCCGACTCGTGGTTCCTCGAGGGTGTCGAAGCGGCGATGGCGGCGATGGCCGAGCCCGACGGCAAGGTGATGATCCACTGCCACATGGGCGTGAACCGTGGGCCGTCGATGGGGTTCGCGGCGATGTTGGCCTCGGGTCACGATCCGGTGAGCGCGCTCGACACGATCCGTGAGGAGCGTCCGATCGCCGCGGTGATGTACGCAGAGGACGCCGTCAGCTGGTTCCACCGTTGGCGCGGGTCGGACACGTGGGTGGCCGAGAACCAGACCAAGGCCGTGCGCGACTGGTTGAACGCGAACCCGGTGAGCACCGACTGGATCAGCAGCCGCCTCTGGCACAAGGGCGGCTGAGGGTTCGACACACGTTGACCATGAGAGATGACCATGTTCCAATGGTCGACATGGCCACCGAGATCCGCACGAGTGACTCCACGGCACCGTGTCTCGCGCCGCTGGACGATGTGCGTGCGCCCCTTCTACGACCAGCAGGCGGTGGTGAAGGCCCTGGGCCTGGCCTGAACTCTCCGCGTGGCCGGGGCTCGGGTACGGGCGTACGGTTGGGGTGTGGACGGCGATCTGGACGATGTGCACGACACGGTCGAGTGGTCGGACGAGGAGTTGACCGAGCTCGCCCTGGCGGCCGATCCGGATGCGCCGATCGACGACGAAGCGGTGCCGTTCGGTCAGCGTGAGGGCGTGGCATTGCTGCCCGACTGGTACATGCCGGTGCCGGCAGGGTTGGCGACGAGTCCG
>JBILUM010000278.1:0-4638 GCA_044370995.1 Ilumatobacteraceae bacterium
CCTGCACGAAGCGACCAGGCGCCTCGGCGGGCAGGTGACCATCGCCGCCACGGCACCGCACCGCAACGACATCGGCGCGATCACCGAGTGGCTCGCCACCGAGGTGGAGCGTCTCGGGGTGACGATCAGGTTGAACTCGATGGTCGATCCCGAGGTGGTCGACGAACTCGATCCCGACGAGATCGTCGTCGCCACCGGCACCGCGCCGCGCCGCGACGGCTTCCAACTCTCGACGCCGGTGACACCGGTGCCGGGCCACGATCTCCCGCACGTGTTCACGTCGTGGGACGTGTTCGGCTTCGGCGGCAGGGCCACGCTCGTCGGCCCTGCGCTGGTGTACGACGACACCGGCACGTTCGAGGCGATCTCGGTCGCCGACGCACTGCTCGAGGCCGGTCTCGCCGTGACGATGGTGGGTCGCCTCGATGCGATCGGCGCAACGTTGCCGTACCCGCCGGCGACGGTCGCGGCGGCGAAGGAACGGCTCATGTCGGGGTCGTTCGACTTCGTCGGCGGGCACCATCTGCGCGAGATCCGACCAGGACAGGTGTCGATCGGCGTGCCGTTCACCGACCGCGAACGGATCATCCCCGCCTCGACGGTGGTGATCGTCACCTACGGCCACCCGAACCGCGAACTCGACACGCTCCTCGCCGGTGGCTCGCGACCCGTGCACCGCATCGGCGACGTGACCGGTACCAACGGCATCCTGCCCGCGATCCATCAGGCCGCGGCGACGGCGCGCGCGATCTGATCAGCCAGTTTCCGTGAGCCAACGGCCGCGACACGCGGCGTTTGGCTCACGGATCTCAGTCGGCGGGGCGGGCGACGACCATGCGGGTGCCCGCCCAGGTGGGGCTCATCTTCGCCCCGCTGGTGATGCCCGCGTCGACCACGATGGTCTGGCCGGTCACGTAGCTGCCGCCATCGCTCATGAAGTACAGCACCGCTTCGGCGATGTCGTTCGGGAGTCCGGCGCGGCCGAGCGGGGAGGTGCGCGCGACGTGCTCGGTGACCTTCTCGAGGTCGTCGGGGTTGCCCGTGGTGACGTGCGCGGTCATCGCCGTCGGGATGCTGCCGGGCGCCACCGCGTTGACGCGGATGCCGCTGGACGCGAGTTCGGAGGCGGCCGAACGGGCGAGTCCGACGACGCCGGTCTTGGCGACGCTGTAGGCGTGCGGACCGAGCCCACCCTGCACGCCGGCGACCGACGAGGTCATCACGATGCTGCCGCCGTTGCCGGCTGCCTGCATCGCACGGGCCGCGTGCTTCACGGTGACGAACACGCCGCGCAGGAGCACGGCGATCGTGCGGTCGAAGTCGTCCATCGGCGTGTCGGCGATCGGGCCGGCGACGCCGACGATGCCCGCGTTCGCGAACGCACCGTCGAGGCGTCCCCAGGTGTCGACCGCCAGGTCGATCGCCGCGGCGACGTCGGACTCGACGGTCACGTCGCACTTCGCGAACCGGGCTGCGTCGCCGAGCGAGTCGGCCACCGCCTGTCCACGCGTTGCGTCGTAGTCGGCGACGACGACCTTGCCACCCTCGGCCACCAGCAGACGTGCCGTTGCCTCACCCAGTCCGCTCGCACCACCGGTGACGACGGCGACCTTGTTCTCGAATCGATTCCCCATGGACGGCGACCCTAGGCAGGCGCCCTCGGGTCAGGCGAAGCGAGCCGTGTTCGTGCCGGCGTCGATGACGTAGGTGGCGTGGACGAACATCGGCGCGCCGGGCTCTTTCACGGTCTCGACCATGCGGTACTCGGCGCTCCAACGATCCGGTGTGACGGTGTGGAGGATGTAGCCGCGGTGCTCGAGTTCGACGTCGACGATGTCGGGGATCGCCCTGACCACCTCGGTGACGGCCGGGTCGACGAGGCCCCCGGACGAGATCGAGGTGGCCACGAATTCCGCGGCGACCGGCGTGCCCGTGCCCCGGCCGCCCTGGCGGATGGTGCCCGCGCCTGCGAAGTGGATGTCGCCGGTGAGCACCACGGTGTTCTTGGCCGGGTCGAGGGCGTCGACGATCCGGTTGCGTTCGAACGGGTAGCCGTCCCACTGGTCGTAGTTGAGGACCGCGCCGCCGAGGGTGACATCACCGAAGACCGTCTGCTGCGCGATCACCTGCCAGGTCGCCGACGCGCTGCCGAGGGTGTCGAGCAGCCACGCCTCCTGGACGTCGCCCAGCATGGTGCGCGACTCGTCGAAGGTCTCGGGGCAGGGCGGGTCGAGGCTGAGCCCCGGATCGCCGCAGGCCTGATCGGTGCGGTACTGGCGGCCGTCGAGCACCACGAGGTCGACGAGGTCGCCCCACCGTGCGCTGCGGTAGATCGTGTAGTCGTCGGCGGCGCTGTCGGGCGGCGGTAGCGCCACCGGCTGGTGCTCCCACCACACCTGGTACGCAGACCGCCGCCGCTCGGCGAACGTCGATTCGTCGGCGGGGTTCTGCGGGACGAGCCCGGCGTAGTTGTTCTCCACCTCGTGGTCGTCCCACGTGACGTACCAGGGACACGAGGCGTGCGCAGCCTGCAGGTCGGCGTCGGCCTTGTAGAGCGCGTACCGGTTCCGGTAGGCCTCGAGCGTGGTGGCCTCGTCGGTGCCGTGGGTGCGGACCACGAAGTTCTCGCCGATCGTCGCCGCGCCACCCTCGTAGATGTAGTCGCCGAGGAAGGCGACGAAGTCGACCTGCTGGTCGGCGATGTCGCGATGCGCCGTGTAGAAGCCGTCCTGGTAGTTCTGGCAGCTCGCGCTGGCGAAGCGCACCGCCTCGGACGCGCCCGCCTCGCCCGACGGGGCCGTGGTGCGCGTGCGGCCGACCGGGCTCGTGTAGCCGCCCGCCCGGAAGCGGTAGAACCACCAGCCCGGGTCGAGCTCGGCGGCGACGTGCACGCTGTGGCCATGGGCTGCCGTCGCCGTGGCGATGCCTTCGGCGGTCACCTCGTCGAAGGTGTCGGCGGCCGACACCTCCCAGCGCACGTCGACGTCGTCGACCGGCATGCCACCACCGTTCGACGGGTCGGGGGCGAGGCGGGTCCAGAGCACGACGGTACGGTCGGTCGGGTCGCCGCTGGCCACGCCCAGGGTGAACGGGTCTCCTGCGAGCTCGATCGCGGCAGTCGTCGGCGCCTGATCCGTCGGAGCGGGCGTGTCGACGGGTGTGGTCGGCTCGGTGGGAGCGACCGCCGTCGAGCCGGTCGTCGGCTCGTCGACCGCGCCGGTCGTCCCCGATCCGCTGCCCGGATCGGCGGACTCGTCGTCGCTGCACCCGCCGAGGACGACCGCGCCACCCGTGAGCACCGCCGCCGAACCGGCGAGGAACAGGCGTCGGGAGATCCGAGGAGGCATCCGGGGAGGCAGGGGCTGCATCCCGGCAGTCTCGCCCAGCGGCGGCACGGATCGCCACGCGAGGAGGCGATGGGCGAGACTGTGACCATGACCACGACGGAAGAGCCGGCGCCCGTGTCCCTCGACGGGTTCAACCCGTTCAGCCCTGCCGTGCAGCAGTGCCCCCACCTCTACTACCGAGCCATGCAGGAGCAGGCCCCGGTGTTCCACGTGCCCGGCACCGACCTCTACATGGTCACCCGGCACGAGATGGTGACGCCGATCCTGCGCGACACCCAGCTGTTCTCGAACCGCTTCGGCAGCGCCGGCGAGCCGGCCAAGGGCGACGCAGCGAACCGCATCAAGGAGATCCTCGCGACCGGTTGGCCGCAGATCCCGACGATGCTCACGATCGACCCGCCGTACCACACCCGGTACCGAGGCACGGTGGCGTCGTACTTCACGCCGCGGAAGATGGCCGAGCTGCGCGAGCCCATGGAGGCGATCGTCGACCAGCTCCTCGACAGCCTGCCCGAGGGGGAGTTCGACATCGTGCCGCACTTCGCCGTGCCACTGCCGATCCGTGCGATCGCCCACATCCTGAACGTGCCGTCGGACCGGATGGCCGACTTCAAGCGGTGGAGCGACGATTCGATCGCCAACATCGGCACCGCGATCAGCGACGACGAGCGCGTCGCGGCCTACCACGGCATCGTCGAGTTCCAGCACTACTTCGCGGCCCAGCTCGAGCGTCGGCGCACCGAGCCGCTGCAGGACCTGATGACCGATCTCGTCAACGCGACGATCGACACCGATCCCACACCGGCGTCCGACGGCGGCGAGCCGACGCCGGGCGAGAAGCGCCCGCTCGACATGGCAGAGATGCTGTCGATCGTCCAGCAGTTGCTGGTCGCCGGCAACGAGACGACCACCAAGGCGCTCACCGAGGGCACCATGCTGCTCGCCCGGCACCCCGAGGTC
Source organism: Ilumatobacteraceae bacterium (assembly GCA_044370995.1). GTDB lineage: Bacteria > Actinomycetota > Acidimicrobiia > Acidimicrobiales > Ilumatobacteraceae > VFMC01. The sequence goes on from JBILUM010000278.1 coordinate 4,308, forward strand.
TTCGCCAAGCTCAAGGCCGATCCGGCCGGCTACGCCCCGCTGGTGACCGAGGAGGTGCTGCGCCTCTCCACGCCCACCCAGGGCATGTTCCGCGTGGCCACCCGCGACACCGAGCTCGCCGGGGTCCAGATCCCGAAGGGGTCGCGACTCGTGGTCGTGTATGCCGGGGCCAACCGCGACACGAACGTGTGGGGCGACGATCCCGACCGCTTCGATCCCGACCGCCCGAACCTGAAGGAGCACCTCGCGTTCGGCAAGGGCATCCACTTCTGCCTCGGGGCCCCGCTGTCGCGTATCGAGTTGAACGCCGCATTCGAGGCCATCGGCCGCC
>JBILUM010000279.1:0-4630 GCA_044370995.1 Ilumatobacteraceae bacterium
GGAGGGTGGCGGCCACCGACAGCGGGGCCGCTCGGCAGATCGCGCCGGCGAGCTCGTGTGCCGCTGGCAGGAGGTCGTCGGGATCGACCACGTCGTCGACCAGACCGATCCTGAGCGCGTGGGGGGCGTCGATGATCTGCCCGGTCAGCAGGAGGCGCATCGCGTGCACCCGCGGGATCCGGCGGGGGAGCCGGATCGCCGCACCCGCCCCGGCGAAGATGCCTCGGAGCACCTCCGGCACCCCGAACCTGGCAGCGGAGGAGGCGATCGCCAGATCGCACGCCAGGACGAGCTCGAGCCCACCGGCGAGCGCGGGCCCGTTCACCGCGGCGATCACCGGCTTCGACCGCTCCCGTGCCACGAACCCTCCGAAGTGGCCGGGGCCTTCGAGCACGTCGGGTCCCTCGCCGGCGGCGAATGCCTTGAGGTCCATGCCGGCGCAGAAGGCGCGGCCAGTGCCCGTCAGGATCGCGACCCGGGCATCCGGGTCCGACTCGAACCGGTCGACCGCAGCGCGGAGCTGCGCCGTCATCTCCCCGTCGATCGCGTTCATCGCCTCGGGGCGGGCCAGCGTGATCCGCGCCACCCCGTCGTCGATCTCGTACTCGACACCCATCACACACCTCCATGCGCTCGGTAGCCTTCCGGTTGACAACGCTATATCACTGATATAGCGTTGTCAACATCCGGGCCGGCGAGCAGGAGGACGACGATGCCCACCCACAGGAACATCTACTTCGACGGCAACTTCGCGCCGGTCCACGAGGAGGTGACGGCGTTCGACCTCCCGGTCCATGGATCGATCCCGCTCGAGCTCGAAGGGCGGCTGCTCCGCAACGGCCCGAACCCGGTCACGGCGGTGGACCCGGCGACCAACCACTGGTTCTCCGGGCACGGCATGGTCCACGGCGTGCGCATCAGGGACGGGCGCGCCGAGTGGTACCGGAACCGGTGGGTCCGCGGCGACCAGGTCAGCGACGCCCTCGGCGAGCCGCGCGTCGGCGGAAGCCGGCGCCGCCCCGAGTTCTCCCCGAACACCAACGTCGGCACCTTCGGCGGGCGCACGTATGCGCTGGTGGAGGCCGGCACGCCCCCGGTGGAGATCGGCTACGAACTCGAGACCCTCCTGCGGAGCGACTTCGACGGGACGTTGCCCCACGGCCTCACGGCACATCCCAAGGTCGACCCGGCGACCGGTGAGCTCCATGCGATGTGCTACTCGTGGCAGGAGCTGCTCGACCACATCGAGTACGTGGTCGTCGGCAGCGACGGGAAGGTCAAGTCGGTCACCGACATCGCGCTCCCAGGGATGTCGATGGTGCACGACATGTCCATCACCGAGCGGTTCGCCGTCGTGTACGACCTGCCGGTCACCGTCGACCTCGACCTCGCGCTGTCCGGCTCGTTCAGCTTCCCGTTCCGCTGGAACCCCGACTACGGCGCGCGTGTCGGGCTCGTGCCCCTGGGTGGTGGCGCCGGCGCGCCCATCTGGTGTGAGCTCGAACCCTGCTACGCCTACCATCCGCTGAACGCCTACGACGCTGACGGGAACGTCGTGATCGACATCGTCACGTATGAGCGGATGTTCGTCGACGACGTCTGGGGACCGGCAGGGGACTCGTTGCCCGTCCTCGAACGGTGGACCGTCGATCTCGCTCGACGAGTCGTGCGTCGCGAGGTGGTGGACGAGCGGACGCAGGAGTTCCCGCGTGTGCGCGGGAGCCTCACCGGACGGTTCCATCGATACGGCTACTGCGCCGGAGTCGGCGAGGCGTTCGCCCCTGGGCCGACCTTCAAGCACGACTTCGTCGCCGGAGTCACGACCGTCCACGATCACGGCCCTGGCCGAGGCTCGGCCGAGCCGGCGTTCGTGGCCCGTCCGGATGGTGCCGCCGAGGACGACGGTTGGTTGATCTCGTACGTCTACGACGCGACGCGTGACCGGAGCGATGTCGTCATCCTCGATGCGCGCGACCTGAGCGCCCCCGCGGTCGCGCGCATCGAACTCCCCGCACGCGTCCCTCATGGCTTCCACGGCAACTGGGTGCCCGACCGCGCCGTGATGTCCCGATGACGGACTCCACCTTCGAGGGTCTGAGTCGCCCGATCGCAGAGATGATGGAGACACAGCGATCGATCCGCCGCCTCACCGATCGGCCGGTCGATCAATCGATCGTCCGGAGGTGCATCGAACTCGGCCTCAAGGCGCCGACCGGTTCCAACGGGCAGAACTGGGAGTTCATCGTCGTCCGCGACGCAGAGGTCAAAGCCCGGATTGCGCGTCAGTACCGCCGTGCGTGGCCTCTGTACCGGCGAACCATCGACTCGTCGACTCCCTCGAACGTTCGCATGATCGACGCAGTGCAGCATCAGATCGACCATTTCGAGTCGATACCGGTGATCGTCGTCGCGTGCCTCGCCGGAGGCCGACCCACTGGGCCGTACGTGGCGAAGAGCAGCTACTACGGATCGATCTACCCGACGGTCCAGAACATCCTGCTGGCTGCGCGATCGCTCGAGTTGGGAGCCTCGCTCCTCACGCTGCCGCTGTGGTCGGCACGTCGTTCGCGACGGATCCTCGGGCTGCCCCGTTCCGTCAGGCCTGCATGCCTGATCGCACTCGGATGGCCAGCCGGCCACTACGGGCCGACGACCCGTCGACCCGTCGACGATGTGGTCCACTTCGAAAGGTGGCGAAGGTGAGCTCCTCGCGTCGTCACCCCGTGCCGGCGCAGTACCGGCGCCCAGCGCAGACATCGACTCGGAGGTCCCGATGAGCCAGCTCGCCCACACCAGCACCCTCACGTGGAAGCTGAAGGTTGCCAACGCCCATCTGCTCACCGGGCGACGCCCGGTGCTGATCGACACCGGCCCGGCGAACGCCCGCACCCTGCTCGCGCGGCGCCTCGCTCGCGCGGGCATCGCTGCCGGCGATCTCGGCGCCGTGCTCCTCACCCACGGGCACGCCGATCATGCCGGTGGCGCGGCAGCCCTGATCACGCCGGACGTGCCGGTGGTGCTCGGTGCTTCCGACCGGTTGATCACCGAGCGCGGGCACAACCCCGAGCTGGTCCCGACCGGGCCGGGAGCTCGACTCGTGAAGCGCTTCATCGACCCTGCCTTCCCAGCGTTCATCGCGAGTGTCCACGTTGCCGACCGCATGCCTCTCGACCAGTTCGGCCTCGAGGGCGAGTATCGGGTCGTCGGTGGACACACCGCCGGATCGGCCGTCGTCGTCACGCCCGGCGTTCTCGTCGTCGGCGACCTCGTTCGAGGTGGCTTCGCGGGTGGGTCGATCGCTCCAGGCTTCGCGCAGAAGCACTACTTCAGCGATGATCCTCAGCGCGACCTCGGACTCGTCATCGATCTGATCGACGAATACCGTCCGACTCGGGTCTTGCTCGGTCATGGAGGCCCGCTCGACGTCTCCGCTGCTCGCCGCCGGATCGACAAGCTCGCCGGGCGCTGAGCGACGTGCTGCCCCTCGAGGAGCGTGCTCCTCGTATCGTGATCGGTTGGGGTCGAGCACACCGGCCGTCGGCGTCGTCCATCCTGGATCGGATGTCCTTCGTCGTCGCCGTGGTCACGGACATGGCTCACGGTGCACGTGGCGAGGGCCGAACCGCTGGTGACGCAGGACGCGGACGCATGCCCCGTACCCGCCTCGACAGTCCCCCCTCGCCCACCGGTGACGAGAACCCAGCGAAAGCTGGGGTCTTCTCGACACTCGCGTCACGTCATCGGCTTGTCGGTTTGCCCTGCGCGTGATCGTGCATCGCTGGGCTGTCACAATCGTCCTGCGAACGCGCAACGGGGGACGATCACCCGTGCCACTCGCTCCGGGACCACCCCGGAACGAACACCGCCGACAAGGAGACCGATGATGGACGCACAACTGCGGGCGATGCTGAACGAGACCGAACAGGAGCTGCTGCGAGCCACCGAGCCACGCGAACTGAAGCTGCTCGACGAGGACGAACTCGCGGCGCTGCACGACCGGGTCCGCCGAGCGCGCACGAAGTACAGCACGTTGTACCGGCGCCGCGCGAGTGCGCACGTGGCCGCCGACCGCTCGAGGAAGAACGCCAGCGCTGCGCATTCGAAGGCGAGGCGCAAGGCCGAGGGCTTCGAAGATGCGCTCGCCCGGGTGTCGCTGCAACTGGCGAAGGTCGCAGCAGCGGCCGCAGAGGAGTTGAAGGCGGAACGACTGGCCGCCGCCAAGCGTGAACCGGTGCCCGCGAAGAAGGGGCGGGCGCGGGGCGCCTCCGCATCGCCGACGCCGGCATCGACCAATACGGTGACCAGAACGCCCGCGAGCGCGAAGACGAGAGCGTCGACGAAGTCTTCGAACAAGCGGCAGCAGGCGGCGCGCGATCGGAAGTGACGACCCGGTCTCAGCACCGGTCATGGCCCACGCCCCGGCCGGCGACGAGCTGGCGTGCTGATCAGCGCGCGTCGGCGGTCGCGCCCGATGGGGTGAGGTCGACGTTGGTGCTGTGTCCGTCGTCTACGACGGATACAGCGCAAACGTAGGCACCCAGGGGCTCGCGGTCAGGTCTGCCAGGTGATCGGGGCGATCGGGTCGGGGGCGTACGAGCAGTAGGTGCCGGTGCTGATGTGTTGCTCGAGG
>JBILUM010000280.1:0-4616 GCA_044370995.1 Ilumatobacteraceae bacterium
CGTGGTATGCGGCGACGCCCGAGGACGAGTGGGAGTTCGAGACCGACGTCGACCGCGACGACCTGATGAAGCGCTGGGATCCCGTCGTGGGCGACCGACAGGTGGAGCTCGTGTTCATCGGCATCGACATGGACGAGGCCGCGATCAGGTCGAGGCTCGATCGCTGTGTGCTCACCCCGAAGGAGTTCGAGACCGGCCGAGACCGTTGGGCCTGGTATCGCGATCCGCTCCCCGAGTGGGACATGTCGTGCGAACTGTGAGCGGCCTGTGAGCGCGAGGGCGCGGGTCGCGATCGTCGGTGCCGGGCCGCAGGGGCTCACCGTTGCGGTGTATCTCGTCGCCGTCGGGGTCGATCCCGCCGATCTGGTGGTCATCGACCCGGCGGGCGACTGGCTGGTGCAGTGGCGGCGTCGCTTCGCCGCACTCGGCATCGAGCACCTCCGTTCTCCGTCGGTCCATCACCCTCACCCGGATCCGTACGCGCTGTCCCACTTCGCCGCAGCGCAGCGGCGCAGCGACGAACTCCACCACCGCTACGCCCTTCCGTCGACCGCGCTGTTCCACGACTTCTGCGAAAACGTGATCGCCGAGCACGGCCTCTCAGGCCTGGTGCGCCGCGACTCGGTCGCCTCGATCAGCGCATCCGGTGAGGTGGCGCTGGCGAGCGGCGAGCACGTGTCGGCCGATCACGTGGTCTGGGCCACCAACCCGGCCGTCGTGACGCCCGTCGGCGGGTGCGTGTCGGCGAGCCGAGCCGAGCAGCTACCGCCTCCGCAGCAGGGCGTGACCGTTGCCGTGGTCGGTGGTGGGCTGACGGCAGCGCACCTCGTCGCTCGGGCCGTCGATGCGGGGGCGCACGTCGAGTGGGTCGCACGACGCCCCGTCGTCGAGCGCGAGTTCGACACCGACCCGGGCTGGCTCGGCCCGCTCGAGATGCAGGGGTTCTCACGGATCGCCGATCGTGCCGAGCGGTTGCAGCGGGTGATCGATGCACGCGGCGGTGGCACGGTGCCGCCCTGGATAATGCAACGGCTGCGTCCGGCCGAACGCAGCGGGCAGGTCTGCAGACGGGTGGGAGCGGTCGAGGTGGACGACGCGGGCGGGGAAGTGTTGGTCGATGGTCGGCGCCTCGTGGCCGACGTCGTGTGGGACGCCACGGGCGATCGCCCGTGCACCAGCGCGGCACCGCCGCTCGAGCGGTTGTGCGATCAACTCGGCATCGCGCGCCACGGTGGCCGACCGGAGCTCGACCGCATGCTCCGCCTGCCCGGCTCGGTGGTGCACGTCGCCGGGCGACTGGCTCAGTTGGAGCTCGGTCCGACGGCCGGCAACCTCGCCGGCGCACGTCGCGCCGCAGAGCTGGTCGTCGGTGCCGTGGTCGGAGCCGGGCGCGAGCACCCGAGCGTGGAAGGCGAGCATGTCGTCGCGGAACAGTTCGGGCTGGTCGGCCACCGAACCGAGCCGTGCCCCTCGCTGACCGAAACCCGCGGCGACCGCGGCCCGGAACTGCTCCAGGTCGGTCCGAGCCGGATCGGGCAGGCCGGTCGTCGGATCGATCATCGATCCGTCGGCGGTGAGGTACTCGATCGGAGCGTTCGGTGACACCCGGGCTTCGGGCAGGTCGTGGACGTCCTCGAACCGGTCGAAGCTGTGATGTGCCCCGGCCACGATGCGCAGCGTGGCGTCGCCACCGGTGAGCGAGATCGTCTGGATCTGCGACTGCACCGCCATCACCGAGCACCACTCGTCCTGGTCGCCGATGATCGCCCTCACGACCGTTCGACCGACGGCCGGGCGGACGAACTGCTGGCCGCACCACGGATACGCCGCGTACGCGCCGGCGAACGCGAGATCGCCCACCACTATGTCCGCGAGCGTTCGGACCGCTGCCATCATCACGGCGGCGCCACCCCGACTGTGGCCCTGGGCGGAGATGCGCGCCGGATCGACTCGTGGGTGGCTCGCCACCGTCGAGAGCGCTGCGAGCACGTCGTAGGCACTGGCGGCGAAGGAGTACTGGGCTTGGTTCGCCACGGTGGAGCTGACCGACCGGGCGCCGAAGGGGTCGACGAGGCACACGCCGTAGCCGGCGTCACGGAACGTGCGTGCATGCAGGACGTGGTTCGGTGAGTTGCCGGAGCTGCCGGGGACGACGACCACCACCGGATGCGGCCCGTCGCCGGCCGGCAGCGCGAGGACGCCTCCGATCTCGAGCGGCGGACAGTCCTCCGGAGTGGCGATCACCTGGTGGAAGTTGAGGGGATTTGCGCTCGGGACCGCGATGACGGTCGCATCGCCGAGTTCGGCGGCGACGCGCTGGAGCAGGTCGTTCACGGCGCAGATGGTAGGCGTGTGCCGCCTGCGCAGGGAGCGACGGCTACCCGACGGTCCAGAGGTGGGCGGGGCCGGTGGGGAAGAGGCGCGTCAGGTGATCGCGTGCCGAGAGGGTGCGAAACTCGACGTCTGCGTCGTAGCCGGCGACGGTCGCGACGTGTTCGAGGCCGAGCGCGAGGCGGATGAAGGCAGCGCCGGAGAGGTGCACGTCGGCGGTGTCGAACTGGTGCTCGTCGGATGCGTCGAGGCGGCGGGGGATGCCTGGCCCGATCTGCCACAGCTCGTGGTCGACCGCGAGCACGAGGCCCTCGTCGCATCGGGCCGCAGCGGCGTTCAGTAGCTGCTGCGGGTCGGCGACCCTGACGTGGAGCCGGTGGTGTTGGCCCGTGCGCTCGAGCAGCGACGCCGCGGGATGTCGGGGACCGAGGGCGTACGTGGCTGCTCGGTCGGCGTTGGTGATGGCGCCGACGACATTGGCGAGGTCGATGGAACCGATGGCGACGAGGTTGTCGATGCTGGGCTGCGGATCGTCCGGCGTCATGGTGAACCAGCCGACGGGCTGGCCGACTGTGCCGACGACGACGCGGAGGTCGCGCCGGAAGACGCTGTCCGCGTGACGGCCGCTCAGCTCGTAGGCCAGGGTGCGACGATCTCGCCGAACCTGCAGTCCCGTCGACGGCTGGGACGACTCGATCAGGTCGAGGTCGTCGACGGTGGCGGGTCTGATCGTGAGAGCCTCGGTGGACGTGACTGGCGTGACGGCCGTTGCGGGCGGGGCCACCTCGTGATCGGCGGTGCCGACGGGGAGTGCGTGGTAGCCGAACCGCGAGTAGAACGACGGGCGACCGATGATGGCGGTCAGTGTCGTGTCTCGCATAGCGATGGCGGCGTGGATCTCGTCCATCAGCTGCGTTCCCAGTCCTCGCCCGCGCAGCGAACGGTCGATGGCCACGAACTCGATCATCTCGACACGGAAGCTGGTGCCGTCCAGCGCCCAGGTCTGGGGGATCGCCGTGGCGGAACCGACGAGGCGACCGGCGAGCTCGACCACGAGGCAGTGGTCCACCGTGCAGGTGGGATGACGACCCGAGAGGAGGTCGCCCGTCCGCGCCGCGATTCGGGGGTTCGGCCGACGGTCGGCGCGCGGGTGGTGGTTCAGCGCGTTGAACGTGACGATGGCGGGGATGTCGGCCGCGGTCGCCGATCGGATGACGAGGTCGTCGGCAGTCATCTCATCTTCCGTCATGTCATCCTCCGTGGTGTCGGAGGACGGCTTCGAGGCCGCCGAGGTCGGAGCAGACGACGTCGCGGCCCTCGATGCGAACCCTCCACCCGGGCGTCGCAGTGTCCGCCCCGACGGTCTCGATCTCGACATCGACGTCGACCTCGCGGCGGCGTTCGAAGCCGAGGCGTTCGACGAGCTGGTCGGCCCAGACGGCTGCGGCTCCGGTGCCCGTGATCCGCACCGTGCGGCCGGCGCTGTGCCGGCGCCGTGGCCGCAGCGTGCCGGTCGACGAGTCGATCACGACGTTGCCGGTGGAGAACACGGTGGTGAGCGCACCGGAGAACGCCAGGTGCTCCGGCGAACCGGTGACGACCCCGTTCGGCGGATCGACCAGCCACAGGTGGTCGGCGAGCCGGAGCGCGAGGTCGAGATCGTGGGTCGACATGACCACCGCGAGGCCGATGCCGTGGGCGAGCGTGGCGAGCAGGTCGATCAGCTCGACACGACGGGGCAGGTCGAGGAAGGCGGTGGGCTCGTCGAGGACGAGCAGGCTGGGTTCCTGCGCGAGGGCGCGGGCGACCATCAGCCGTTGACGCTCACCGTCGCTGAGTTCGCCGACCCGGCGGCGCGACAGGGCGCCTGCGTCGACGGCGTCGATCGCCCAACGGACGGCGGCGCGGTCTCGGGACCGGAGGCGTCCGTTGCGTCCGGTATGGGGGTAGCGGCCGAGGGCGACCAGCTCGTCGCCGAACATCGTCCCCACCTCGATGCGGTCGGTGAGCACCACGCTCACCCGTCGGGCCAGCTCGCGTTCGCCGTAGCTGTCGAGCTCGCGACCGTCGATCTCGACGGTGCCGGCGAGTGGCCGTTGACTGCCGGTGATGGTGCGCAGCAGCGTCGACTTGCCGGCCCCGTTCGGACCGAGGATGCACACGAGCCGGCCAGGCGGCACCGTGAGCGACAGATCGGACAACACCGCTGTGCGTCGACGCCGGTGCACGTAGCCGACAGTGAGCGCCTCGGTCGACAGTGCGGGAGTCACAGGGCGAACCCGCGA
>JBILUM010000282.1:0-4601 GCA_044370995.1 Ilumatobacteraceae bacterium
GCTCTTGAGCTTGTTGACGTCCTTCAGATCGTTCAGATCGCCGCCCGATTCCTTGAAACCGAGGAAGGCGCCGGCGAAGGCGACGAGACCACTGATCACCGAGAGGATGAGGCCGAAACCCCGCCCGACATCGACGCCGCCGAAGGCTTCGAGCTCGTCCTTGCCGTCGAGGGGATTGAAGATGAAGCGAATCAGCAGCAGCACGGCCGCGAGGCCGGTGGCACCGAGCATGATCAGCGGCCACGGCAGGTTCTGCTTCAACGTGCCCGTCACCAGCAGCACGGTGATCACACCGGTGCCGATGATCAGGATCCACGGGATGATGCCCGTGAAGAAGAAGCTGAAGACGTTGCCACCGTCAGCACCGCCGAACGAGCCGAAATCGCTCTCGAAGTCGATCGAGATCCAGTTGAAGAAGCCGAAGACGAAGAAGCCCGCGGCACCTCCCACCTTCAACCAGTCGCTGGTCTTGAACTTGCTGAAGTCCATCTGTCCCTCCCAGGTCACTTCCAGGTCACTTCCAGGTCACTGACGCGAACGTCGGATGTCTTGTCACCCCGTTCGGCGCCGAACGTACACCTTGTCAAAGCGGCTCCTCGGTGATCGCCATCGTCTCGTAACGTCGGCCGCATGCCCATCGCGCTGCTGTCCGTGTACGACAAGACCGGGATCGTGGAGTTCGCCACCGGTCTCCACCGGCTCGGCTGGACGATCGTGAGCAGTGGCGGTACCGCCAAGGCCGTGATCGCCGCCGGGGTGCCGGCGATCGACGTCGCCGACCTCACGGGTGTGCCGGCGATCCTCGATCACCGCGTGGTGACGCTGCACCCGAAGGTGCACGGCGGACTGCTCGCCGACCCGACCAAGCCCGAGCACGTCGCCGACCTGGCCGAGTACGGCATCCAGCCGATCGACCTCGTGGTGGTGAACCTGTATCCGTTCGCGGGCAGCCCGAGCATCGAGCTGATCGACATCGGCGGCCCGGCGATGGTGCGCGCAGCAGCGAAGAACCACGCGCACGTCGCTGTCGTCGTGAACCCGGTCGACTACGAACCGGTGCTCGCCGAGGTCACCGCCGAGGGGTCGGTGTCGGCCGCCACCCGTCGCCGGCTGGCGCGCGACGCGTTCGTGACGATCTCGGCCTACGACGCCCAGATCGCGAACTGGTTCGACGCCAGCGGCGACGAACTCGGCGACGGCGGCGGCGACCCGCTGCCGCCGGCGATGCAGCTCTCGCTCACCCGGCAGCAGTCGCTGCGCTACGGCGAGAACCCGCACCAGCAGGGCGCCCGCTACCTCGCCGACGGCGCGCAGAGTTGGTGGGACGACATGGTGCAGCACGGCGGCAAGGACCTGAGCTACCTCAACCTGTACGACACCGAGGCCGCGTGGAAACTGGTGCACCGCTTCGACCAGCCGGCGTGCGTGATCGTGAAGCACGCCAACCCGTGCGGCGTCGCCATCGCCGACGACGTCACCACCGCCTACGTGCGCGCCAACGCCTGCGACCCGGTGAGCGCGTTCGGTGGCATCGTGGCGCTCAACCGCGAGGTCACGGCGGATCTGGCGGAGGCGCTCACCCCGGTGTTCACCGAGGTGGTCGTCGCCCCCTCGTACACGCCCGAAGCGCTCGAGGTGTTCGCCCGCAAGGGCAACCTCCGCGTGCTGTCCGGTCCGAAGCCGTACGGCTCGGCCCTCGATCTGCGCAGCATCGACGGCGGCTTGCTGGTGCAGCAGGCCGACACCGTCGACCTCGATCGCTCGCACTGGCAGGTGGTCACCGCGACCGAACCCACCGCTGCACAGATGGACGACCTCGCGTTCGCGTGGACCGTGTGCGCCGCGGTGAGCAGCAACGCGATCGTCTACGCCCACGAGCGGCAGGCGTTCGGCATCGGCGCCGGCCAGCAGAACCGGCTCGACAGCGCCCGCATCGCAGCGGAACGATCCGCCGGCCGGGCCCAGGGCGGCGTGTGCGCGAGCGACGCCTTCTTCCCCTTCCGTGACGGGCTCGACGCGGCGGCCGCAGCGGGCATCCGTGCGGTCATCCAACCGGGGGGCAGCGTGCGCGACGCCGAGGTGATCGCTGCGGCCGACGAACATCGCATCGCGATGGTGTTCACGGGTGAGCGGCACTTCCGGCACTGAACGTGGGAAACTGACGCGATGGCACGGATCGCGGACCTCCTGGCCGCCGGGACGACGTACTCGTTCGAGTTCTTCCCACCCAAGAACGAGGCGGGCTGGCTGAGCGTCACCTACTGCGCGGGTGGCAGCACCCGCACGCGCACCGCCGACCTCGTGTCATGGGTGAAGCGGCAGACGCCGATCTCTCCGATGGCGCACCTCACCGGCCAGGGCCACACCCGGGCGGAGATCCACGACATCCTCATCGACTACCGGGCGGAGGGCGTCGAGAACATCCTCGCCCTCGGCGGCGACCCGCCGGCCGACGGCTCGGCGCACGCGGTGAGCGAGTACCAGTTCTCGAGCGAGCTGGTCGACGACGTGCGCGAGTTCGGCGGCTTCTCGATCGGCGTGGCTGCGCACCCCGAGCTGCACCCGCGCTCGCCCGACCGTGAATCCGACCGCCGTCACCTCGCCGGCAAGCTCGCCCAGGCCGACTTCGCGATCACCCAGTTCTTCTTCGAGGTCGACCACTATCTCGCGCTCGTCGACGACCTGTCGTCGCACGGCTGTGACAAGCCGGTGGTGCCGGGCATCATGCCGGTCACCAACCTCGCCCAGGTGAGCCGGATGGCGCACATGTCCGGTGCGGAGGTGCCGAGCTGGTTGGTCGAGCGCGTCGCCAAGGCCGGCGACGATCCCGACGAGGCGTCGCGCATCGGCGTGGAGATCGCGTCGGAGCTGTGCGCCCGACTGCTCGAGGCAGGCGCACCGGGGCTGCACTTCTACACGCTGAACCGCAGCGGGCCGACCCGCGACCTGTGGGCCAACCTCGGTCTCGACCGCGGCGCCTGACCCGACCCGCTGCCGACGCACGCGGCCGATCGACCGGCGCTGCTCAGGAAACGGCGGGGCGACGCTCCGCCCAGGGTGCTGCCGCCTCCAACTGCGTCGCCACCTGCAGCAGCAACGCGTCCTGCCATGGCCCTCCCACCAACTGCACGCCGATGGGAACGCCGGTGTTGGAGACGCCCATCGGGAGCGAGATCGCCGGCATGCCGGTGATGTTCCAGACGGCTGTGAACGCCGCCATCGGGAAGCAGTTGAGCAGCGGCATCGACGGATCGACATCGGCGCCGTTCCACACCTCGCCCACACGCAACGGCAGGCAGGCCATGGTGGGGGTGAGGAGGAGGTCGAACGTCGTGCCGAACGGCGCCACGAGACCGCGCGCCATGATCTGGGTCAGGTAGACCGCCTCCACGTACGACGCGGAATCGACGGCCTTGGCGAGGTCGCGCAGCGCGATGTTCAGCGGCTCCATCTTCGAATGGTCGAGCGGCAGGCCGGCGCTCCCCGTGTTCCACACGGCCAGGAACGCCTGCGTGAACATGTCGGGGTCCGGCGCCGAGAGCTCGACCGGCGCCACGTCGTGGCCGAGGTCCGACAGCAGCCGCGCAGTGGCCTCGGTGGCTGCGATCACTTCCGGATCCACCGGGCCGGGGAGCAGCGGTGCGACGGACAGTCCGATGCGCAGGCGACCCGGACCCTGGGTGGCGAGCTGTGCGAACGGTTGCGCGGGCGGCGGTGCGGTGTACCAGAACAGGGGGTCGGGTCGGCCGATCACGTCGAGGAGGGCCGCGGTGTCGGCGACGGTGCGCGATACGACACCTTCGGTGGCGAACCCTTCGAGCGCGTTCACCATGTTGGGGATGCGGTTGCGGCTCGGCTTCAGGCCGACCAGTCCGTTGCACGACGACGGGATGCGGATCGACCCGCCCCCGTCACTCGCGTGCGCGACCGGGGCCAACCCTGCCGCCACCGCCGCACCCGCGCCGCCGCTCGAGCCACCTGGCGTGAGGTTGGTGTCCCACGGATTGCGCGTCGCTCCGAACCGCCGGTTCTCGGTGCACGAGATCGTGCCGAGTTCAGGGGTGTTGGTCTTGCCGAGCGGGACGAATCCGGCCTCTCGGAAGCGGGCGACGATGAAGGAGTCCGCAGCAACCGGGTCGGGCGACGACCCCATCGAGCCGTAGGTGGTGGGCCAGCCCCGCACGTCGGCGAGGTCCTTGATCGGCAGCGGGACCCCGTGGAATGCCGGGAGTTCGTCGGCCGGCGTGGACAGGACGCGGTCGGCGGCGTCCTTCGCCGCGGCACGCACCTCGTCGTCGGCGCGGAAACAGAACGCGTTGAGCTGAGGATCGAGCCGGTCGACGCGATCGAGGTAGAGCTCGGCCACCTCCACGGGGCTCACGTCCCTGCGTCGGATCGCAGCTGCCCAGTCGAGTGCGGAACGAAAGGCTTCCATGACGCATCCCCCTGCCCGCGGCGCTCGTTGCCCGTCGGAGCGTCGACATCTTGCCAGCTCCGCCGCCTCGCTTTCACCGGCTCGGGGACCTGGCTCTATGGTCCGTTCATGCGCGCATACGAGAACGTCTACATCAACGGCAAGTGGGTTCCCTCCGCCGGCGAGG
>JBILUM010000008.1:0-16425 GCA_044370995.1 Ilumatobacteraceae bacterium
ACGACGACCGGTGCGACGACTGGCGGCGTCGGCTCCACGGCGTCATCAGCAGCGTCGGCAGGAGCGTCGTCGGTGTCGGCAGCGCCGGTCGCATCGGTCGTCCCGGTCGCCTCGGCGTGGGCGGTGCCGGCGCCGTCGCTCGACCGGGCGCCGTCATCGTCGGCACGGCCGGCCGGCTCGGTCCGGCGCAGCGCGGGTCGCGTCTCGTGGCGCGCCGACCCGGCATCGGTGCGACCATCGCCGACCTCCCGATCGGCAGGTCGATCCGCAGGTCGATCGGTCCGGCCGGCGTCCCTCCCGGCGGCCCGGTCGGCACGCGATCGGTCGGTGCGACCGTGCTCGCCGAGGGCGCGTTCGAAGTGGGCCGAGAACCGGTCCGCCGCCTCATCGGTCCCCCGTCCCGCCTGCTCGGCGGCACCCGCCGGAAGATCGATCACCGGCATCGTGCGGGAGCTGCCGGGGGGGCCGGAACGGCCGGGAAGAGTGATGTTGCTCATCAGATCCGTCCTGTCGCGTCGAGCACCTTGGTCAGATATCGCTCGGCCTGCGAGCCGGGCTGCACACCGCCGGCCCGGGCGATCGCACCGGGGCCGACGTTGTAGGAGGCGATCGCCTGCTCGATCGATCCGAAGCGATCGAGCGCGCTGCGCAGGTAGCGCGCCGTCCCGTCGATCGCCGATGCCGGGTCGTACGGGTCGACACCCATCGATGCGGCGGTGCTCGGCAGGAACTGCATCATCCCGACCGCACCGGCGCTGCTGACGGCCTCGGTGCGAAAGCGCGACTCGACGTATCCGATCGCAGCGAGCACCTTCGCAGGGATGCCGTACCGGGCGCCGGCGGCCTCGAACGTCGCCGCGTACGGCGTCGACGCGGCGACCGATCCGGTGACGCCGACATTGCCCGATCCCGGGGACGCGACGACTGGCAGCGCGGTCGCGAAGGTGGCCGTCGCGCCGACCGCAGGGACGGCGGTCGTTCCGGAGGCGGTGAGACCGGCCTGCTGCCACTGGGCCTGCAGTTCGGCGACGGCCGCCTGGAAGACCCGGTCGAACGAGGCGCCCGACGTGGCGTCGCCCGACATGGACGTGCCCGTCGAGGGATCGGTGCCGAGCAGTTCGGTCAGCGATGCCGAGGGATCGGCGGCGATCGCAGCCGCAGCGGCGGCGACGCTCGCACCGGCCGCCGTGTTCGGCGCGACCGCCGTCGAGGCGGACGAGCCCGTGGCCGATCCGGTGGCGGATGTGGTGGCGGTCGTCGCGACGGACGCCGCCGAGGTGTCGACCGGCAGCATCCGGCGGACGCCGAACCGCTGCTCGATCTGGCCGATGCGCGCCTGGACGGCACCGATGGCAGCAACCCCGCTCATGCCAGCTCACCGCCGGGCTCGCGTCCACGGCGGGCGAGCACCAGGTCGTCGATCTCGAGGATCTGCTTGCGCTCCGCCTCGGCCTCGTCTGCTTCGCGCAGTCGCGTGCCCAGTCGGTCGAGTGCCTCGACCCGGCGGGCAGCGATCGTCCACTCGTCGCGGGCGACGACGGTCTGCTGCAGCGTCTCGTCGGTCATCACGTGTTGCACTTCGGCGGCGCGCACGCCGGCATCGCGGACCGCCTGCATCGCGAGCAGGCGTCCGCTCTCGGTCACGTCCCTCGACGCATCCTCGAGGCGCTCCCACGTGTGCTGCTCGGCGCGCACGGCACGCTGGTGCTCCTGGCTGCGCCGCGCGAGTTCGCCGCGGGCACCGCGCTCCTGCAGGGAGCGCACACGGAGGACGGCCTGCAGCCGCTTGCGGTTCATCCTCGACCGCCCACGGGTCCGAGGATCTCGCTCAGTCGTGCGAACGACCGCGGTGCATCCCATGCGTCGTGGGTGCGCTGGGTGAGGAAGCCCTTGATCACGTCGCGCATCGCGACGGCGCGGTCGACGGTCGGGTTGGTGCCCGGCACGTAGGCGCCGATCTCGATCAGGTCCTTCGCCTCGGCCTCGGCGGCCATCAGCCGGCGCAGCTCGTACAGCAGGTTGCGCTCCTCCTCCGAGGTCACTGCGTTGGTGACACGAGAGACCGAGGCGAGCACGTCGATCGCCGGGTAGTGGTTGGCATGGGCGAGCTTGCGGGACAACACCACGTGACCGTCGAGGATGGAACGTGCAGCATCCGAGATCGGCTCGTTGTGGTCATCGCCGTCGACGAGCACGGTGTACAGGCCGGTGATCGAACCGACCTCGGCGGCGCCGGCGCGCTCGAGCAGACGGGGCAGCAGCGAGAACACGCTCGGCGGGTAACCGCGGCTCGTGGGCGGCTCGCCGGCGCTGAGGCCGATCTCACGCTGGGCCATGCAGAACCGGGTGAGCGAGTCCATCATCAGCATCACGTCGGCGCCCTGGTCGCGGAAGTACTCCGCGATGCGCGTCGCGACGAACGCCGCCCGGAACCGCACGAGCGCCGGCGCATCGGACGTGGCGATCACCAGCACCGAACGCTCGAGGCCCTCGGGGCCGAGGTCGTTCTCCACGAACTCGCGCACCTCGCGGCCGCGTTCGCCGATCAGCGCCACGACGTTCACGTCGGCCGCGGTGTTGCGGGCGATCATGCCGAGCAGCGTCGACTTGCCGACACCCGAGCCGGCGAAGATGCCGACGCGCTGGCCGCGACCGGCAGGGATCAGCGTGTCCCAGGCCCGCACGCCGAGCGACATCTTCTGATCGATCATCGCCCGACGCAGCGGGTGGGGCGGTTCACCGTCGAGCTCGACGTCGACCAGGCCGGGGATGGGTCCGCGGTCGTCGAGCGGTCGGCCCAGTGCGTCGATCACGCGACCGAGCAGCGCCGGGCCGACACCGATGGACGACGCCTTGTCCGAACCCTCGACGCGGGCGCCGACGCGCAGACCCTTCACCTCGCCGAAGGGCATGCAGGTGATCATCCCGTCGCCGACGGCCACGACCTCACCGTTGAGGTCGAAACCGGGCTCGGCGATGCGGACGCTGGCGCCGATCGGCAGGTCGAGACCCTCGACGTCGAAGCGGAGACCGAGCACCTTGCAGATCGCGCCGGAGCGCACCGGACGGACGGCCTCTCGCGCATGACCGAGTCGGATGGCGAGGTCGTCGTGTAGATCGGCGAACGCAGTGGGCAACGGGAGCTCCTGATGGTGTCGGTCCCCGATCCGTGGGTTCCTCCAACGGCGTCGTCCCTGAGCCGATGTGTACTGGTTGTCGTCGAGCGCAGCGCGCTCGACGTGATGTGCTTGATCGTCCGGGTCGCCCCGGGCATGCACGGATGCCCGTGCCTGGTGTCCCCTACGACCCTTATGAGACGTACTCGTCCGTACCCCGTGTGACCACGATCTGGCCGCTCTCCTCGAGCGCCCTGATCACACGGACGATGGCGCCCTGCGCCTCTTCCACGGCCGTCATCTTCACCGCGCCGAGGAGGGTGATCTCCTCGTCGAGGTTCTGCGCCGCACGTTCGGACATGTTGCGCATGATCTTCTGCTTGACCTCGGTGCGCACACCCTTGAGGGCGTGCGCCAGCTCCTTCGCGTCGACCTGGCGCAGCACGAGCTGCACGGCACGGTCCTCGAGGGTGACGATGTCCTCGAACACGAACATGCGCGAACGCACCTCGTCGGCGAGCTCCTCGTCGTGGTGCTCGAGCCCCTCGAAGATCGAGCGCTCGGTCGCGCGGTCGGCACGGTTGAGGATCTCGATGAGGGTCTGCACACCGTCGGCCGCGGTCTGGGTGTTCTGAGCCGAACTCTTCACTGCCGAGGACAGGCGCCTCTCGAGCTGGCTTTCGAGCATGGTGATCACCTCGGGGGAGATCTGGTCGAGCGTGGCGATGCGGATCGACACCTCGCGCTGCAGCTCCTCGGGGAGGCCGCCCACCACCATCGACGCGAGGTCTGGTTGAGCGTGGGCGAGCACGAGCGCGATGGTCTGCGGGTGTTCGGCCGAGAGGAAGTTGAGGATCTGGCGAGGGTCGGCGTTCTTCAGGAAATCGAACGGCGCCTTGACCATCGACTCCTTGAGGTTCTCGATGATCTCTGCGGCGCGGGCCGGGCCGAGGGATGCCTTGAGCAGATCGTGGGCGGTCTGGAAGCCGCCGCTCTGCATGTGGTCGCCGGCGACGACGAGGGCAGCGAACTCGGTGAGCGCGACGTCGCTGTCCTCCTTTCTGATCGTCTGCGCCTTCACGATCTCGGCGGTGATCTGGGTGACCTCCGCGTCGCCCAACAGCTTCAGCACCTTCGCCGAGTGATCCTGGCCGAGCTTCAGCAGCAGGATCGCCGCCTTCTGCGCGCCGCTCAGGTCGGACTGCGGGATCGCAGGGAGATCGTCGCTCATCGACGGGCCCCGGTCTTGTTCTCAGCCAGCCAGGCGCGCAGCACGTTGGCGACTTCCTGCGGTCGGTGGTCGGCCATCTGGGTGAGCTCGTTCATCACCATCGCGTCGCGGTCTGCGGGCCGGATCGCGAACGGCACCGCCTCGGTTTCGAGCTCGGAGGGCGGGTCGATCGCCGAACCGGGGCCGAGCGACGGGCGAGGTCCGGTGGTGATCTCGCCGATGTTGATCGGCGTGGCGGTGACCATGCGGGCCTTCTTCGCACTGCGGTAGCCGAGGATGAGGGCGATGATGATCACGAGCAGCACGGCGATCGTGCGCACCATGCCCATCATCTGGGTCTTGGACGCCGCCGCTTCCTCGGCCGCCGCCAGTGCCTCGGCCTCGGTGCTGGCGGTCGTGTCGAAGGGCAGTGCCTCCACCTCCACCTTGTCGCCGCGCTCCTCGGTGTACCCGATCGCCGCCTTCACGAGGGTGTCGATCTGATCGATCTGTTCGGGCGTCACCGTGGCCTCGTCGACCACGATCGCGACGCTGACCTTGTTGACGGTGCCGGGCACGATCGTGCGCTGCTCGACCACCCGGTCGATCGCGTACTGCGTGTCGGCCTCCTCCTTCACGTAGCCGGAGGCGGCCACCGGCGTGCCGGTGCCGTCGTCGACGGTGATGTCGTCGGCGGTGAGCGCACCGTCGGGACCGAGGATGCCGGTCTCGCCGGTGGCACCCTCGGCGTCGGCGCCGTACTCCTCGCGGGAGGCGCTGTTGGCGATGACGTACGGCAGTTCGTCACCGTCCGGGTTCAGGGTGCCGTAGTCCTCCGACGTCTGCTGGGTCTGGTCGAGGTCGAGTTCGGCGGTGACGGTGACGCCCACCTTGTTCGAGCCGAGCGCCTTCGACAGCATGGCGAGGATCGAGGCCTGCATGTCGGCCTCGTACGCAGCGGTCGCCTTCGTGCGATCGTTCGTGCCCCCGGCGGCCATGCCGCCGGACATGCTCCCGCCGCCGACGGAGAGGACGTTGCCCTCCGAATCGACGATCGAGACGTCCTCGGGCTTCATGTCCTTCACCGACGACGCGACGAGGTGCATGATCGCCTCCACCTCGTTGCTGGTGATGCCGCCCACACCCTGCGGTACGACGAGCACCGCGGCCGAGGGGGAGGCCGGCTCGTCGACGAACAGTGACTCGTCCGGCAGCGCGAGGCGCACCGAGGCGCTCTGCACACCGTCGAGCGCGGTGAGGGTCTTGGCGAGCTCGCCCTCGAGCGCA
Source organism: Ilumatobacteraceae bacterium (assembly GCA_044370995.1). Classification (GTDB taxonomy): domain Bacteria; phylum Actinomycetota; class Acidimicrobiia; order Acidimicrobiales; family Ilumatobacteraceae; genus VFMC01. The sequence continues at coordinate 5,614 of JBILUM010000008.1, forward strand.
CGCTGATAGTCGACGCGCTGGCGGAACTCCGACGTCGTGATGCCCTGGTTGTCGAGCAACGCGTAGCCGTCGTTCGACGACGGCAGGCCCTCACCGGCCAGGGCGACGCGCAGGTCGTACACCTCGGTCTTCGGGACCATCACCGTCTTGCCGCCGTCGGCGAGGTCGTACTGCACGCCGCGTCCGGCCAGCGAGTCGACGACCGATGCCGCATCGGCGGGGTCGAGGTCGGTGTAGAGCGCCGTCATCGGCACGCTGTCGGAGGATCTCGAGAGCACCAACCCGCCGGCGATCACGGTCAGCAGCACGGCGCCGAGGGTGATCTTCTGGATCGGGGTGAGCTTGCCGGCGAGCTCTTTGGCTCGGCCGAGTGCATTGGGTTGTTCTGGAGTGGGCATTTAGACCTGCATGCGCATGATGTCGTTGAAGGCCTCGACAGCCCTGTTCCGCACCTGCACCGTGAGTTGGGTGAGCAGTTGAGCCTCGGTCGAGGCGATGGTGTAGTCCTGGATCGACTGCAGGTCGCCCGTGGCGGCTTGCAACGCCAGGTCGTCGGCCTTCGATTGCGCTGCCGACAGCTTGTTGAGTTGCTCGGTGAGCACGCTGCCGAACGACGAGCCCTCAGCGCCACCGGTGACGGCAGCGGTCCGGTTGCCGGGCTGGATGGAGCCGGCGACCGTGATGGGCGAGATGGGCATGATCGGGAGGGCCATGATCACTTCCCGATCGAGAGGATGGTCTCGTAGGCCTCTTTGGCGCTCTCGAACGAGCGCACGTTGGCCTGGTAGCCACGCTGGGCCAGCTGCATGTAGACCATCTGGTCGGTGAGCGAGACGTTCGGGCGGCGGATCATGCCCTCCTCGTCAGCGAGCGGATGGTTGGGCTCGTAGGCGACGATGCCGTTCGGATCACCGAACTGCACGCCCGACACCATGGCGCCCTCGCCCAGGCTGTCCTCCCCGACGATCGGCTCGACCTCGACGAAGCGTTCCTGGAAGGCGGCCTCGTCGGTACGGACCACGTTGTTCATGTTGGCGACGTTGTCGGCCACTGCGTTCAGCCATGTCTTGTAGACACCCATCCCGGACGTGGCGACACCGAGGATCGAGAAGACTTCGGACATTGGGTACCTCCTTGCAACGGTTGATCAGCGGATGGTGCGACTGGCGGGGTAGGTGGAGTGATGGGGGGTGGGTGGCCATCCATGGCCCCACCGGTCCCTGACCGGTCACTGACCGGTGATCGCTGTTCGCAAGAGCGTGTACTTGCTGTTGAGTGCCTGCACGACGAGCCGCTGACGCAGCACGTTCTCCTTCTCGGCGAGAAGCTCGAAGTCGATGTTCACGTTGTTGCCGTTCATCCGGGTCGCGGCGAGGGACTCGGCGACCGACACGTTCGTCGCCCTCGGATCGCCGTCCTCGAGCGCAGCGCGCAGGCTGTCCTCGAAGCTGACGACGCGGGCCCGATAGCCCGGGGTCTCGAGGTTCGACACGTTGGCGGCGATCGCCTGTTGACGCGCATCCAGGCCGTTGATGGCCATGTGCAGTGCCTGGGTGGTGCCGTCGGAGATGCCCGAGACGCTCATCACGCTCATCGGTCCACCATCTTCGTTCGCCGCTCGTCCGCCATGACCCTGACTGTGTGGATCGGCCCCGAATTGCAAGCAGCGTTGACCAGGGCCTTCATCAAGACTTTCATGAGGCGAACGCCTCGCGTAGCCGTGCGAAGACCGCCGGCAGCTGTGCGTCGACCTGGAGGGCGCCGCACGCCGCCGTACAGCCGCCGCGCTGCACGTTGCCGTCGGCGACGATCTGCACGTCGCCGGCACGATGGCCCATCACGACGGCCGACTCGAGCACCGCAGCGAGGTCGGTCGGGTTCACGCGCAGCACCACGTCGCCACGGTCGGGCACCAGGCTGAGGGCCCGCTCGACGCTCGCGACCGTGACGTCGTCGAAGCTGCGCAGCTCGCGTCCCACGATCTCCTCGGCGAGAGCCACCGCCAGCGACAACACCTGCTGCTGGAAGTCGTGGAGGATGCCGAGATCGACGTGTTCGATCTGGTCGAGTGCGTTGGCGAGCGCGGAGGCCACCATCTGCATCTGCTCGGTCGAGCGGCGATGGGCCTCGATCGCCGAGCTCATCACGGCCTCTGCCTCACGGCGTCCGGCGAGACGGGCGTCCTCGATCGCCTGGGTGTCGGCGAGGTTGTGCTTGAAGCGTCCGGTGCTCGAGGTCGCGAGGCGGGGCGGTTCGAACCGGAGCGGCTGCAGTCGTGTGGACTCGTGGCGCAGCGGCGACGCGCCGGCGGTCAGCGGAACCGATCGTGATCGATCGTCGAGTCTGCTCTGATCCACTGGCTGATGACCTCCGCAACACGTTGTGGGTCGGTCTCCGCGACGTGCTCGGCGAGCGCTTGCGCACACTCCACCGTCATCTCGCGGGACGCACCCCGAACCTGGAACAGACCGTCCGAGATGTCGAGGATCTGTCCAGTGATGCCCCCACCTGCGACGGGGCCCGATCGCGGACCGGCGGCGACGCCGGCGGCGGCCAGTTCGGCCCGATGGGTGGCAGCGCGAGCCTCGGCCAGGGCGAGGGTGTGGGCGGCAGTCGGCGACAGCTCGCGGCCCGATCGGCGACGGCGACGACGAGCCCGAGGCGCGACGTTCATCGCCATGATCGTGGTGCTGACGATCAGCACGACGATCCCCGCCACGAGCAGGGTTGTCAGGAGGTCGGCGGCGAGCACGGCATCCTCAGATCTTCTGGTCGAGCGTCGATCCACTGGCCGACGAGGCGAACCGCGGCCCGCGGCCGATGGCCGGTCGATCGCTGAGGATCTGGCGCGCGAGCTCGGTGAGCTCGGCCGTCTCGGTGAGCAGCGACATGGCCCACGGTTCGAAGCTCGCCGGCATCGGCGGCACCCCCTGGGGCTCGTGGAACTGAGGTGGCAGCAACGAGGCGTCGTCCAGGTGCTCCACTGCGCTGAGCGAGAGCAGATACGCACGCTGTTGCTCGATGACCTCCGCGTATGCGAGCAGCAGGCCGTCCCACGCAGCGATGGCGGCTGCCTCGGCGGTGTCTGGCGGACGGACCATCAGGCCCGTGCCGTGAACTGGCGCGGTGCCGCATCGGCACCGGCGAAGGCGGGCACGGGTCGCATGACGGGCGCGGCGAGCGCCGACGACGTGCGAGGGGCCGGAACAGGCACCACAGGCGCTGCGGCGCCGACCGCCGCCTGACGGAACGCATCACCGAGGCCGGCGAGCAGGGTGCGCGCCTCGTCGATCTCCTCGGCATTCTTGTGCACGTTGGCCGTGGTGAGCAGATCGATCACGTACCGGTAGATCGACGCCAGCTGCGCCGCGTGCTCCCACGCGTCGAGGTCGAGCATGCACAGCAGCTCGTTCGTCAGATCCTGGGCGTGGACGAGGAGCTCGTGCGAGCGCTCGACCTGTCGGGCCTCGACGGCCACGAGCGCTCCGGCGAGGTCGCGGTCGAGACGGTCGTACGCCATGACGACGATGCGTGCCGGCGAGGCCGTCTCGAGGCCTCCGTCGGTGTATCTGGCTCGGAGTGACTGTGGTGACATGACTGACCTTCCATGGTTCGTCGAGGGTGGACAGGGAGTGGTGTGGTCTCTGGGGACCGTCCGGCGTCACGGGTGACGGCGCCCGGGTTCTCGCTCAGCCCTTGTTGAGGCTGGAGATCTGATTGGTCAACCAGCTCTGCTGGTTCTGCATCGAGTTGAGCATCGTCTGCACCTGGGTCCATTGACGGCGGTACGACGACTCCCTCGCGGTGAGACGGCTCTCGAACTGATCGATCTGGGTGCTGAACGCGTCGAACCGGCGCTCGTAGCTCTTGGCCGACCCGGTGAGGACGCCTCCGTCGCCGACCGCGCCGGCGGCGACGCTCAGGAGTCGCGCGGCGACGCCCGGCGAGTAGGACACCGGGCCGAGTGCGCCGGTGCGACCTTCGCCGATGTCGATCTGGAGGCCGGCGACGGCAGTGCCGTCCGTGTCGTCGACGCGGAGTCGCTGCCCGACGCCGACGGTGAGCCGTCCGTTGATCGTGCCGACGACGTCGACACCGGTGTTGGCGCCCCAGGTGCCGGTGCCCGCTGCGTCGAGGTTGGTCTCGAACGAGGCTGCCGCGCCCGATGCGACGGCGGTGAGACGGACACCGCCACCGCTCTGCTCTGCGTTGATCTTGAGCCCGGCGCTCGACATCGCGGCGTTGAGTCCGACGACGATCTCTGCGGCCGTGGCCCCGGGGGCAGCGTCGTACGTCGCCGTGATGCTGCCGGCCCGGACCCCGATCCGCTGGCCGGCGGCCGACCCGCCGACGAGGATGTCGCCGGTGGTGGCGCGCATCGGTGCCGTCGTCACGTCGACCGAGTACGAACCCGCCTGCGTCTTGTCCGAGGCGGCGGCGAACGACGCGCCGTTGCTCGAGCTGCCACCGCGGCCGAACAGGCGCTCCACGGCAGCGGGGTCGGCCGTCAACGCAGTGGTGAACTCCGCCGAGTCGAACTTGATGCTGCCGTCGCGTTGGACATCGACGCCGACCAGTGAGGCGAGCCCGGTGGTGGAGTCGCCCACGAGCGAGGTGACTGCGCTGCGAACCACGTCGGTGAGGCGGCGGATACCGGCGTCGCCGGTGAGCGGCGATGCCTTCTTCGTCTTCGCGTCGTACTTCGTCTGCAGATTGATGTCGGCGAGGGTGCTGTTGATCGCCGACACGAGTCGATTCACGGCCTCGACCGTGGCGCTGTCGTTGCGGCTGACCGACACCGTCACGGTGCTGGCCGACTCGGCGAGTGCCGTGATGCTCACGCCGGGCATCACCTCGCTGAAGGTGTTGCTCATCGAGGTGACCGAATAGGCGCCGGGACCCGCCCCGACCGTGATGCGGGCGTCCTGTGCTGCTGACGTCTCGATGAGGCCGCCGACGCCGCCGAACACGGCGTCGTCGATCGCGAGTGTGCCGTTGACGCCGGTGGAGCGGGAGTTGAGTTGGAGGAGCCAGTTGCCGTCGGAGACCTTGACGGCGGATGCCGTCGCGCCCATGTTGGCACCGTTGATGGCGGCTGCCACTGCGGAGAGGCTGCGGTCGCCGGTCGACACGACCGCGACCGAACCGGTGCCGGCGCGGAGGCCGCCGGTCACGTCGAAGGTGAGGTCGCCGGCGCCGGTGGACACGTTGATCGTGCCGCCCGTGCCTGCGGAGGTGACGGTCGTGACGGCGTTCGAGCCGATCTGCACCTTGCCGTCGGTGCCCGCGAGGGCCGCCACGTCGGTGGCCAGCCCGGTGCTCGCGAGTGCCGAGCCGCCGGTGACACGGATCGTCGCGGCCGAACCCTCGTGGGTGGTGGTCAGACGAAGACGGCCGGTCCCGTCGAGGGCGCTGGTGGCACCGCCGCCCGTGGCGTCGATCGCCGTCTGCACCGCAGAGGCGAGCGCTGAGGAGGTGTACGTCCCGGCGGCGAGGGTGAGGGTTCGAGCCACGCCATCGATCTCGAGGGCGATGGTGTCGTTCCCGCCGGTGGTGATGACGGTCGATCCGCCGAGTGCGGTCGAGCCCGACTTGACCGCACCGACGCTCGACTGTGTGACGGTCATGGCGTAGGAGCCGGGGACGACCCCTGCTCCCACGCTCGCTGCGCCGAGGCCGAGCTTGGTGGTCGTGGTCGACAGCGCCATCGACGAGGCGGTCGTCACGATGGCGCTCGAGCTGCCGACAGACGATGCGCTGCGCATGCCGTTGGCGCGGGCGAGTTGGTCGACCGTGAAGCTCACGGCCCCTGCCGCTGCCGTCGACGAGATCGACGTTGAAGCGATGGAGGTGTTGGAGCTGGATCCGCTGAACTTGCTGATGCCACCGGTCACGATGCCGGCAGCGGCGCTGCGGAGAGATTCGAAGGAGTTCCGGAGGCGACCGACTGCGTCGCCCTGCAACTTGACGGCCGCCTGTCGCGAACGCAGCCGGTCGATCGGCTGACGGTCGACGGCGACGAGGCCCGAGACGATCTGGGAGACGTCGATGCCGCCGGCGCTGAAACTGATCGAACTCGACATCAGGACCTCCGGTCGACGGGACGAGGTGTGCGGCAGTGCATCGAACCGTCACACACTGTGGGATGGATGGGCGAAAGGGGGCCCGGCGACGCCGGGCCCCCTTCCACCACCGGACTGCAACCGATCAGCGCAGGAGCGACAGGATCGACTGCGGGATCTGGTTCGCCTGGGCCAGCATGGCGGTGCCGGCCTGGGACAGCACCTGGTTCCTGGTGAGCGACACCATCTCCATCGCCATGTCCGTGTCACGGATGCGGGACTCCGAGGCCGAGAGGTTCTCGGTGGTGACCTGCAGGTTGTTGATCATGGACTCGAAGCGGTTCTGGAGTGCACCGAGGCTGCCACGGGTGGCCGACACGGTCGAGATGGCCGAGTCGAGGGCGGTGAGGGCCGAAGCCGCACCAGCGTCGGTGGTGACGTCGATGCCGTTGATCGCCAGGCTCGTGGTCGAGACGCTCGTGATCGACAGGCTCACGGTCTCACCCGAGTTCGCGCCGACCTGGAACGCACCGCCCGTACCCGTCGCCGCCGCCAAGGTGGCGATGAGCGGGTTGGCAGCGCCGAAACCGTCGACGAGCGGTGTGCCGTTGCCGTCGGTGATCACAGCGGCCGCTGCCGAGCCGTTGCCGAGGGTGACCACCGTACCGGCGCCCAGCGTCGTGGCCGAGGCCGTGAACGACTTGGCGAAGTCGATCTCGGCCGCGTTGACCGAACCGGCAAAGGCCGACTTCACGGCGCTCTGCACCATCGAGGCGTACTGCGCCCCGGTGTAGGTACCCGCCTGGAGCTCGACGACCATGGGCCCGGCACCACCGGTGACGTCGATGTTGATGTCGTCGCCGGCGGTGACGGCGATCGAGTTGTTGGCGTCGAACGCCGACAGGACTCCCGCCGTCTTGCCGTAGTTGCCGTCGAGCAGCTTGGCGGCACCGAAGCTGGTGGTGGCCGAGATGCGGTCGACCTCGTTCTTCAGCGCGGTGATCTCCGAGTTGGCGGCGGTACGAGCGACCGTGTCGTTGACACCGGTGTTGGCTGCCTGGACGGACAGGTCACGCATGCGGTTGAGCATGGTGTGGACTTCGTTGAGCGCACCTTCAGCGGTCTGGAGGACGCTGATGCCGTCCTGGGCGTTGCGGACTGCCTGGCGAAGGCCGCTGGTCTGGGCACGCAGGCCCTGGCTGATGACGAGGCCGGACGCGTCGTCCGCAGCGCGGTTGATCCGCAGACCCGACGAGAGCTTCTCGAGGCTCTTGCCGAGCTGAACACTGGTGCCGGACAAGTTGCGTGCGGCGTTGGTGGCGATCACATTCTGGTTGATACGCATGTTCTTCCCTACCTCCGTGTGGGGTGTGACTGATCGGGTTCCAATCCGTTGGGACCCTGCCCTGGTCGGGCCCTCACCACTGTTCGGACTCCTCGATCGACCGCAGGGGTTTCGGGGTCGAATCCCCCGCCGTTCCCCCGCGCTTCCCCCGGGTCAGGCCTGGGTGGGCCGGAACTCCCAGTGCCACGGTTCGCGCGGCACGGCCTCGACGAAGCCGAAGCGGTGGGCGTTGGTGCGCATCCACGACATCACGGCCGGGTCGTTCACGTCGGCGTCGACAGCGAGGCCCCAGCCATGGTTCGAGGTGCCCGGCACGGCGCCGTAGCCGCCCTCGGAGTAGAGGCCCTTGCGTGCGACGAGATCCACCTGTTGGTCGTAGGAGCGATAGGTGTCGGTGACGCGCAAGGTGACACCGTCGGCGGCAGCGGCCTGCACGGCCGCCTTCCACGCCTCGGCCGCGGGTGCATAGAGCGCATGGCCGCCCTGCCCGATGGGTTGGAGGACACCGGGCGGGATCTGGCCGTTGCCGTATGCCTGGAGTTCGGTCGGCACGGGCATCGGGCCGTACCCGCCGATCCTGCCGACGCTCGCGCCGGTGGTCCCCACCAGTCCCTCCGTGTAGGCGCCGCCCATCGCGGAGGCGAACATCGACGTCGGTTGCACGCTCGGCCGTGCCTCGAGTGCCGCCTGGTACACGGCGCCGAACGGGTCGAACCCCGCTGCGACGGGGTCGGGCACGACGGAGTCGAGCGAGAAGCCGGCCTGGGTGGTGCCGTTGGTGGCGGCGGTGCTCTGCGGCGCGATCCGCTGCCGGATCGCTGCCAGGCGGGCCTCGACAGCGGAGATGGGTCCGATCGAGAGCATGGTGTCGATGACCGTCCTGGGGCCTCGCGGAACGTCCAGTCGGCAGTCGTTCCCCCGCCGATCGGGCGAGGACCCTGGCGCGAGCTGGACCTCTCGGGACATTTGTGCTGTGCAGTGCATGCGAATCAGCCCCTGAGGAGGGACAGATGCAGACCGGAGAACTCACGTACGGGGCATCGCCCGAGATCGTCGCCGAGCTCGTGTCGATCGCATGGAGCACCTTCGTCGGGAGCGAAGTGGACCAGATCGACGACGTCGTCTCCACCGAGAACGTGATGTGCTCGTCGATCGCGATTCACGGACCGTGGAGCGCAACGCTGCTGCTCTTCTGCGATCAGCAGGTCGCGTTCGCCAGCGCGGCCTCGGTGTTGGGGATGGAGCCGCACGAGGTGGAGAAGGCAGATGTGCTCGACATCATGGGCGAACTGGCCAACATCAGCGGCGGCAACCTGAAGGGCGCCGTGAGCGACGACAACGCTGCGTGGAAGCTGTCGCTGCCCGTCGTCTCCGAGGGCATGCAGACGGTGCCGGGCAGCAAGCTCACCACCGAACTCGCCTTCATCGGGCCGTGGGGCACCATCGGGTGCCAGGTCCGCCAACACGCGGTCTGACCGCACCCCACCTTCCCTGGTCGCGCCCGTCGTCAGCCGACGACGAGGTCGCGCCAGATCCCGGACGGGATCGTCGCCACGCCGGTGGCCTGCACCTCGCGGGCGAGCTGCGCATCCGAGGTGACGACCACCGCGTGGATCGAGCCGAGCGCCCCGCGGGGAGCGGTCCGCGCCAGGTCGCGCACCGTGCGGCCATCATCGACGACCACGACCTCGGCGTCGACGCGCCCGAGCGCGGCACCGTGCGTGCCGTGCGGGAACACGACCGTGATGCGCGTGCCGAAGATGCGGGCAGCGGTCGCGCAGAGCTCGAGGCACCGGCGACCCGCCTCGTCACGATCGACATCGGCCCACAGTGCCGCGATGACCGTGTCGCCGTCGACGAACACCCGCGAACCAGCCGATGACGGTTCGTCCGGCGCCGGTGGACCGCTCCCGTTCACGGTCGATGCGCCACCGGCGGCTTCGCCGCTCGCGCCGCCAGCGAGCACGCCACCCACTCGTCGTGGCGGTCCGTCGCCACCCGCTCCTCGTGGCGGTTCGTCGTCGACCTGGCTGTCCTCGTCCTCGTCCTCGTGCTCGTGCCCGGGCCGGAGGTGCACGAAGACGAACAGCGACACCGTGGCGGCGATGAACCACCAGGTGCCCACGTACCGCACGAGCAACCCCACCATCGGGAGACGCACGCGAGCGACCCCGGCGACGTCGTCGGTGGTGATGTCGAACTGGTCGGGCTGGTCGCGGTTGTCGCCCTGGATCACGAGCGTGCCGTCGAGCCGCACATCGACGAAGCGGTGCATGATCAGCTTGCCCTTGCCGGGTCCGTCGGGCACCGCGTAGACGACGACGTCACCGATCTCGAGCTCGTCGACCGAACGGGCGATGACGATGTCTCCGGAGTGGAAGTCCGGCAGCATCGAGTTGCCCTTCACGATCACGTACGTCGTGTCGCCGCCCCACTGCGACGGCCAGGCGAAGAAGCCCACGACCGCGATGGCGACCCACCCCAGGAGCTGACCGGCGCGCCGGCGCCACGACGGTGCCGACCGCATCGGGTCGGCGTCGGTCGACGGGCGCGGGCCGGAGCCCGGCGGCGCGATCACGGGGTCACCGGTGGGGACACCTTCGGATCGTCGGCGGTCACGGAAGAGTTGGATGCGGAGAGTCCAGCACCTGTGGCGGCTCCGAGGGTGGCAACCGTCGCGCCGTCGAGCACATGGCTCGCCACCAGCGGGACGCGGGTGCGGTCGGCTCAGCGGCCGACGAGGTGCATCCACCCGCGGCACGACAGCACCCGGGCACCGTGTGCCTCGGCCACCCGAGCGGCAGCGGGGTCGTCGGTCACGAAGAGCAGGGGCAACGCAGGGTCGACCGGGGCGATCAACTCCCAGAGCACGTCGCCCATCGTGCGGCCCGGCGGCACCGTGCGCACGTCGACCCGCTCGCGTTGGGGCAGGTCGCGGGCACCTTCGCCGAACACGACCGCCACCGGGCTGGCGAACCGGGCGGCCACGCGCGCCGAGGCGTCGACGCTCCACGGCCGCGACTTCGCGAACCCGGCACCGGGCCAGGCGGCGGCCGCGAAGCTGTCGCCGTCGACGAACACGTTGGGCACGGCACTGCGCCAGCCGAGCGGTCGGGTGACCGGCACGAAGGCCCAGTGCTGCGACCGGCGCACCATCAGCGCCGGATGGGCCGCCGACTTGGGCGGGCGCGGCCGAGGGGCGACCAGGGCGAGCGCGAGACCCGCCGGCACCATCGCTGCGAGCCACCACGGCCCCACCGTCGATCGCAGCCACTCGCGTTCGACGTAGGCCCAGGCGATCGAGGCACCGAGCACCGCGCAGCCCACCAGGACGAACAGGGTGCGGGCGACCGAGCGGCGTCGGTCGTCCGGCACGACGCCACGGGCCTCCCCCCCGAGCGGACC